>JAYSUN010000215.1:0-5081 GCA_043719045.1 Hyphomicrobiaceae bacterium
CCAATCAGCTGTGCTGAACCTCACTGCCCAACGACCGTCGCGTCGACAAAGCCGATCAACGGCGTCGTCGCGTTGGACAACATGATCGGTGCGGCAATCAGCAGGACGTCACGCAGCGACGGCGGACCCGCGAAAGTTTTCGGTTGCATCAGTTTCGGTCGCGACCGCGCAGCACGCGCATGATCAGCCAGACCGGCACGACGATGACGGCACCGAGCACCAAGTATTGCACCCCCCAGTGCACCGCATCGAAGCCGAGGTCACTGATCCGGCGCGCAATCAGGCCCAGGCGCTCAAACAAATTGAACGGGGTGATGCCAAGCGCCGACAAGACCACGCCGACAACCACCGACCAGATGACCAACTGAACGACGGTTGCCATCGTCGAGGGTGTCGGGTTGTTGTCGGCCATAGCCCGCATGCTCCACGAATCGATAGCTGGTGTTTAGCTGAGATGACGACATGCGTCATCCACCTCAGCGTTTTGTCATGGCTCTTATGCCCGCAGTCGGCGCGACGCTCCGCCCAAACATGGCTAAGCTTACCGCCGAGGACCGTTGCCAATGCGAGCTGCCATGACGACCGCTGTGCCTGCCGCCCGCAGCAATATCGTGCTCGGCATCTTGTTCATGTGTGCCGCGGGCACCGTGTTTCCGATCATGAATGGGCTCGTTCAAGTCCTGTCGCCACGCTATCCGTCGGGACAGATCGTCTGGTTGCGGTCGGCCGGGCACTTGGTGTTCATTCTGGCGCTGTTTGCGCCAAGATTTGGCTTTGTCCGTTTGATCACCACTGTCGAGCCCAGGTGGCAGATCGCCAGATCAGTGTCCTTGATGGTTTCAACGCTCTGCTTTTTTTTCGGCGTCAAACATCTTGAATTGGCCAAAGCTGCGTCAATCAGTTTCACCGCACCATTCATTGTCACGTTGCTTGCGTGGCTGATGCTCGGTGAACGGATCAGAGTGCAACGGATCATGGCCGTGGTGGTCGGATTTGCCGGTGTGTTAATCGTCATCCGTCCCGGCAGCGACGTGTTTCAACCGGCGTCCCTGCTGATCCTGGGGAGTGCCACAAGTTATGCCTGCTATCAGGTTTTCACCCGCAAAGTGGCCGGCCGCGACAGGGCTGAAACATCTGCGGTTTACAGCGCGCTCGTTGGCACGATCCTGATCTCGCTTGCGTTGCCGTGGCTGTGGACCCCCATCCAATCCTGGACGGACGGGCTATTGCTCGCGAGCCTTGGCGTCCTCGGTGGTGTCGGCCACTACTGTGTGGCGCGCGCCCTGACCTACGCGGCGGCCAGCGTCATCGCGCCGTTTCAATATTGGCAGTTGGTTGGCTCAGTCGCCGTCGGATATCTTTTCATGGGCAGCATTCCCGACCAATGGACCTGGGTTGGTGCGGCGTTTATCGCCAGCGCCGGGTTGTACATCGGCTGGCGCGAAACCCGCGAAAAGGCTGCTGCCAACTAATTGGCGCGTGCGGCCAGCAACTGGTCTTCAGCCGCGCACCAGCTTGACCGATTCAGTTGTCGCATTGGCGCCAACGGTTTTGGACTTTCTGAGATGCGTGCCAACCAAGTCCCAGATGGCGGGCCCCTCGGTCCCTTCATTGACAGACGCCCAGCCGGCAACGACATACTCTCGTGTGGCGTCAATCGCCTTACCGGTTTTCACGTGGGTCATGTTCTGAATGCGCTGGCCCATCTTGGCGTCAACGTGGACCGAGAACGACATCCCACCGACACGGACCATATCGCCGCCTTGCTGATAATAGGGGTCTGGATTGAACAGATTGTCGGCAACATCCTCAAGGATATCTTTTAACATCGCGCCGGTAAAGATGAGCCGGTAAACATTCGGGTAGCTGATCGCGGTCGCGTTGTAGACGTCGTCCCAGGTAATGGCATCGCCGGAGATCAACGTGTTGCCCCAACGGAAGCCAGGCGAGAAACAGATTTCGGCGTCGCGCTCGGCTAACAAGGCATCGCAAATCACATCGTCGAGCGTGCCTGCGACATTGCCCCGGCGATACAATAGGCCTTCGGCGTGCGCCAGCGTGGTCGATAGCATCGCCTCGTCGGCCCCGCGGATATCCGCAATCAACTGGGCCATATCGGGGTCCGGCGTGATCGCATCCGAGAGCACCGAGATCAGCGCATAAGCGTAATCAACAATGCGGCCATCTTTGACGTCGAGATCCAGGCGCGACAGGAATTTCGTGTGCGAGCCAGAGGCAATCAGCAGTGTCCCGCGGACCTTCACCGGCCGCGGCAAGGCATCGTGAGTGTGCGCTGTCAGAATTATGTCAATGCCATCGACGCGGGCAGCCAATTTACGGTCGACGTCAAAACCGTTGTGTGACAACAAAACGACGACCTGAGCGCCGGCCAATCGGGCCGCTATGACGTTCTTGCGGACGTCATCTTCGCGAATACCGAACGCCCATTTCGGCATCATCCAGCGTGGATTGGCGATCGGCGTGAACGGGAAGGCCTGACCGATAACGGCGATTTTCGTGCCGCCGCGATCGAACAATTTAAAGGCTTTGAACGCGGGCTCGTCGAACTCATTTTCGCGAATGTTGCCGGCGAGGAAAGTTGTCTTTGTGCGGCCGCCTTTGTCGGCATCTCCGAACAGTTCCGTCATTCGATCGTGGCCAAGGGTGAATTCCCAATGGCCAGTGGTCGCTTCGGCACCCAGCGCCTCCAATACGCGCACCATGTCGCCGCCTTTGGATTTCAACGCTGTGTACGAGCCGTGCAAGGTGTCGCCGCCGTCGAGCAACAACACATTGTCGGCGCCACGTTCCGCTCGGATCGCCTTCACCAGGGTTGCGAGGCGATCCATACCGCCGACTTTGCCATAGGTTTTTGCGAGTGTGCCAAAATCATGGGACGTCAACGCATAGGCTTGCGGCGAGCCGTGAGGAATGCTGAATTTTGTGAGGAAAGCCGCATCCGTCAGGTGCGGGGGCAAGCCCATCATGTCGCCCACCCCAATGTTTACCGAGGGCTCGCGGAAATAAATGGGTTTCAGTTGCGCGTGACAATCGGTGAAGTGCAGGAGGGTCAGTCGGCCCTTCGCATCGAAGCGCAGAAGATCCGTCTGCGTCAGCCGTTGCTGCGCACTGATGGTCGCCAACTGACCACCGAGCCCGGTAACAACTGCGGTGGCACCGGCCACCTGCAAGAAGTCGCGACGTGTCAACATGAGGCCTCAAACCTTCTGCGAGGCTTTGAGGGCCTGATCGAGATCGTCCATCAGATCGGCTGAATCTTCGAGGCCAATGGATAGGCGAACGAGTTCTTCGCCAACACCTGCGGCTTTCAGTTCGCTCGCACTCATCTGTTGATGGGTTGTGCTCGCGGGATGAATGATCAGCGATTTGGCATCACCGACGTTGGCTAGGTGGGAAAAAACTTTCAACCTCTCAATGAGTTTCGCGCCTGCCGCACGTGCATTGCCACCGGTTGGCGCTTTCACTCCGAAGCTCATCATCGCGCCGGCGCCTTTAGGCATCAGACGTTCAGCCAGGGCATAATCGGGATGCGAGGCAAGACCCGGGTACTTGACCCATGCGACAGCCGGGTGACGCTCCAGGAACTCGGCCATCACGCGCGCGTTCTTGACATGGCGGTCCATCCGAACGGGCAGTGTTTCCAGCCCCTGCAACAGATAAAACGCGGTCTGCGGGCTCATGCAGGCACCAAAATCGCGCAAACCCTCGGCCCGGGCGCGCATAATGAAGGCGGCCACGCCGAATTCATCCGCAAAGGTCAGGCCGTGATAGCCGGCGTAGGGCTGTGACAGCGTCGGGAACTTGTCGGTTTTGGCCCAATCAAAGCGGCCGCCGTCAACCAGAACGCCACCAATGGCGATGCCGTGGCCACCGATAAACTTGGTTGCGGAGTGCATGACGATATCGGCGCCGTACTCGATCGGGCGGGACAGATATGGCGTTGAGAAAGTGGCATCGATCATCAGTGGAAGGCCATGGCCGTGAGCGACGTCAACAACGGCTGCGATATCGAGAACTTCGAGACCGGGATTGCCAAGCGTTTCAGCATAGATCAGTCGCGTGTGCGGCGTGATGGCTTTAGCAAAATTGACGGGATTGCGGGGGTCGACCAAAGTCGTTTCGATCCCGAAGCGCGGCAACGTGTGGACGAACATGTTGTGCGAGCCGCCGTAGAGCCGGGACGAGGCAACGATGTGCCCACCGGCACCCATCAAGGTGACAATGGCAAGATGCAAAGCTGCCTGCCCGCTGGCGGTTGCAACTGCGCCGACGCCGCCTTCAAGCGCCGCCATCCGCTCCTCGAAAACGGCCACGGTCGGATTGGAAATCCGCGAGTAGATATGGCCAGAGCGTTCGAGATTGAACAGGCCCGCCGCGTGCTCGGTGTCATCAAAGACAAACGACGTGGTCTGATAGATCGGCACAGCCCGGGCGCCGGTTGCCGGGTCAGGTCGCTGTCCCGCATGCAGGGACAACGTATCGAACCGGGGTGTGCGCGTGCTCATTAAACGTCTCGGTGACACGAGCCAGTGTGCCCGCAGCATCAAGTATACCGCCACAGGGCCCGGCGTCTATATGGCGCAAATGATGAATCGAGACGCGTGGCGTGTGCGGTTCAGTCAAATGAAAAGGGCGACCACTCGTGTGACCGCCCTCCAATTTCTACAGAACAGCCGCAGATCAGGTCTTTTGGTTGCGGTAGCGGATCATGTAGCTATCCATGGTGTAGTCGGCGACTTGGTGCCACAGGTAACCGTCGGCCATGAACGCGGTGTAGCTGTCGTAAATTTTCTTGAAGGCAGGGTTCTTGGCTGAGATTTCGACATAGAGTTCCTGGGCTGCCTTGTAGCAGGTATCCATGACCTCGGGCGTGAACGGACGCAGCGATGCGCCTCCGGCGACCAGCCGCTTCAGTGCCCCCGGGTTGACGGCGTCGTATTTGGAACCGGCCCAGTTGTTGGTCTCAAGACTGGCCGACGTCAGCGCTTCTTTGTACAGCTTTGGCAGAGCATCCCACTTATCTTTGTTGGCGATGAAGCCACCGGTCGATGACGGTTCCC
>JAYSUN010000216.1:0-15243 GCA_043719045.1 Hyphomicrobiaceae bacterium
GCTGATGCGGCCCTCGATCAGGCCCTGCGGTGCTGAGCCAATGGCGCCGAATTCACCCTTTGCGGTGATTTCAGCTCCGGCTACACGGACCAGCAAGTTAGCCAGCGTCAACTGCCCCGTCGCCGGTACAAGCTCACCCGTGGCCCGCACCTGTTCGATGTTCCCGGTCGGCGCGGTGCGGGTTGCCCCCGCCAAAGTGCCACCGGTCGAGCGCACATCGTAGGTCCAGCGCGACGGCCCACCGACTACGGCTGCCGGCTGGATGACGCCCGCGAGCGCAACCCGGCTGCCACTCCAACCGAGCGTCGCATTGCCGATCGTGAAACGATTGCCGTCGTAGGTCATGGACAGCGACGCGTTATCGAGCGTGGTCGGTTTGCGCCCGAACGCGGCCAGACGCGCTTCGCCATTGGTGGCCCGAGCTTCGACACTGGCACTGCGGATACCGCCGCCGCTCACAACCACAAGCTTGGCTTCGCCATTGATGTTGAGGTCGATCTGCTCGGCGACGCCAAAACCCGGCAGCATGCGCGCCAGACCACGCGGATTGGCGCCGTCGACCGCGATGCTGATGTTCAAATGATCCGAATTTTCGGCCTCATCCGTGGTGAAATCAATCGTCACCGGGCCGGTTAACGACGCCACCGTCGCTTTTCCGGTGATCAAGCTTCGGGCACGCCTGTGGCTGAGATCTAACTGCAATTCCGGCACATTCCAGACCGTCCGGCGCTGGCCGTAGGCGACGACCACAACGGCCTGGCGCAGGCCGATTTCACGGAGGTAGCCCGTGGCTGTCTCACGCCGCCGCGCGCGCGCCGAGGCGTCGGCAATGGCTTTGAACACATCAATACTTTGGCTCTCGGTCGCAGTTGCCGAAGGCACCACCGATGCCTGCTGTCCGCCCTTCGAGCTTTCAATTGAGCCAGCGAAGCTCAACGCCAGACCCGTGTCGTCGTTGTACGACACCTGAATACGCGGCGCGACCAAGGCGACCCGGTCGAGCGCAAGACGCCCGCGCTTCAATGCCGACCAGCTTAAGCCAATTTGTGCCTGAGGCGCATTTGCCAGGGTCGTCCCATCTGGCTCGTTGATGGCGATTTGGTTGAGACCGAAAACCAGTGCCCCGTGTTCGTCGAGGCGAACATCAGCGCTATCGATCCGCACAATCCGGCCGCCAAGCTCCTGGCTCAGGAGGCTCGCAACAGTGGGCGCAAACGAGCTGAGGGAAATGCTGCCATGCAGGAGACGAACGTAAAGCAGAGCTCCGGTACAACCGGCGAGGACACCGCAAACCGTCAAACTCAAAACGAAAACTCTGAGCCAACTCCGGCTCGCGGGCTTGACTTGCTTGCGTCGCTTCGGCCGCGCAATGCCGTCAGCCGAACCGGGCTTGGTTCGCACTGTTGGCACCCTGTCCCGGCTTTCGCCGCTCGCCACCTTTGCCTCTTGCCTCCCACGCCAGCTTCGTCATGCTGGAATTCGCATCGCAATGAAACCGATTTGCGACGCCACGCGTACCACGATCCACATCCGTCAATAGCGACCAAAGGAAGGCACGCTTATGCTTGAGTCAGGCGCCAAAGCCCCCGATTTCGATTTACCCTCCGACCAGGGCAGCAATATCAAGCTTTCCAAGCTCAAGGGCAAACCTGTGGTGGTTTATTTTTACCCCAAAGACGACACCCCCGGATGCACGACAGAGGCCAAAGATTTCTCGTGCTTGATTGACGACTTCAAGAAACTCGGCGCTGAAATCATTGGCATCTCGCCCGATTCGTCAGCGTCAAAAGCCAAGTTCCGCAAAAAACATGCTTTGGCAGTTCAACTCGCCGCCGATGAGGAAAGAAAGACCTGCGAAGCTTATGGTGTTTGGGTCGAAAAATCCATGTACGGCAAGACTTACATGGGCGTCGAGCGCTCGACGTTTCTGGTCGGCAAAGACGGCAAGATTGCCCGCGCCTGGCACAAGGTCAAAGTTCCCGGTCACGCCGAAGAAGTGCTTCAGGCGGTCAAAACCTTGAAGTAGGTTTCGGCACCCGGCTTCAGCGCAGACATCTGACTTCTGGATGCCGATCGGGAGTTCAGCGTCCGCTGAACGGCGCGCACGTTTCGACGACGGGCGCACTACTTAAGACTCGAAAAATCCTCATCTCGAAACCTTTGGATCCTGGCAATCCCGAGGGCCACGTTTGCGCGTGTGGGCCTCGTGATGGAACCAGCCGCGCCATCCGACAAAGTGCTATTCAGTGGATGGAAATCGAGCCGGTGCTGCGCCAAAAGATTGCCCGTTCCTGAGGCACGTGCTAACGCCCACCGACCGCGCGCAGTTGGCGGAGCAAACCTCTTCGTATAAAGGACGATTGCCGATGTCGATGCCGCCGAAACCCGCCGCGCCCACTGGCACAAACGGCCAAGGCACAACGACTGCGCCGGCAGGTCAACTACAAATTCGCGTGCTCAACCAATACATCAAGGACTTGTCGTTCGAGAACCCCAACATCGGCAAGCAGTTACTGGCACAGGGTGAAAATCCTAATCTGCAGGTCGAGGTCAACGTCAATGCCCAGCGCGTTGGCGAGACCGTCTACGAAAGTGCAATCAAGTTGAAGGCCGACTGCGGCGCCAAGGCGGGCGTCTTGTACGACCTCGAGGTTGAATACGGTGCGTTGTTTGATTTACCGGGTATGCCGGAACAAGCCTTGGAGCAATTCCTGCTCGTCAATTGCCCCGCGCTGATCTTCCCGTTCCTGCGCCGCATCGTCGCCGACATCACCCGCGAGGGGGGCTTCCCGCCACTGCTCCTCGACCCCATCGACTTTGCCATGTTGTATCTTCGTCGGCGCGAACAAGCTGGCGCCGATACCGGTGGGACGCCCACGCAGCAGGCCTGAGGGCGCGCCCTCCAATCGAGCCTAAACAGTTAATAATATTCGACGCATCATGCCAGACCAATTGGCTGGAAACGCTAGGAAGCAACGTGTCCGCAGGCGCACAAACTGACATGAGCCGTCAGCAACAACGCAACAAATCCGGACAGAAGCAGGTTCTTCCACCGGATTTGTCGATGCAGGTGCTCTGACCAGTACAGGTCAGGCCGGTTCGGCGGGGGCCATCTTGCCGAGCGCGTCGACAATCAAACCCAGCTGATCCAGAAACTGGTCTCGCTGTTTCGCCGGCAAAGCATTCAAAATTCGGTCGTCGACGCGTTGCGTCACCGGGTCTGCCGAACGCAACAGCTTCTTGCCGTCATCGGTCAACTTAACGGCGTAGGCACGCGCATCCTCTTTCGTCCGGCGACGTTGCAGCAGGCCTTTTTTGAGCATACGGCGCACGATATCGGCCAATGTCGAGCGGTCGATACCCGTCCGATCAACGAGTCCGGTCTGGCTGATACCCTCATTCTGGGCCACCGTTAAAAGTATCGCATATTGACGAGGCGTTAAGTCAGCTTCCTGCATTTCTCCATGAAAAACATCGCCTGCGCATTGGCCGGCGCGGTGAAGCATGTGGAGCGGAGATCGCGCGAGGCGGTCAGTTTTGTCATCACGTTTCATTATCTATCCATTTTGCCGAAGTGGTGAACGTAGGTCTCCGCGCCCCGGCCGGAGATCATCCGTTTACCTCAATTACCGATATGGAGAAAGTCTCCATGCGTTTTATAGAAGACTGTTTCGCCCGCCGACGTCTACGAGAAAAGTAGAAATTTTCTCTTGAACTGTCAGAATAGTCATCTGAGAACAAATAATTGTCCTGTAACGCGACAGTCGTTAGGGGTGCTGCCGATTATTCGCAACTGGACGTTTTGCTACTCTTGAGTCTTTGTCAAAGTGTAGCGCTGGATCAGACCGACCTGCGCGATGGTGAACACGATGGTCAGCGGTAGGATGCCAAACACTTTGAAATTCACCCAAGCGGCTTCAGACATCGTCCGCCAGATAAATTCATTGGCCGCTGCCATCACAGTGAAAAAGCCAATCCAGCGCACAGTCAGCTTGTTCCAACCTTCGTCGGCGAGCTGCAGGGCCTCACCTAGAACATGTTTCAAAAACTGCCGCCCGGTCACGAGACCAAAACCCAGAATGCCGGCAAACAAGAGGTTCACAGCGGTCGGTTTCATTTTAATGAAACTGGGATCATCGAACGCAAACGTCAGGACGCCGAAAAAGCAGACCAAGATCGCCGTCACAATCAGCATGGACGATACGTGGCCAAGCCACTTCCAGGCGGCTGCGAGCGACACCAGAGAGGCAACCATCAACACGCCAGTCGCTGTTTTCAATCCATAAACGGCGTAGGCGCCAAAAAATAACACCAACGGCGCCATCTCGATGATGAGTTTGGCGCCGGACGGTTGAGCCGGCCGCGCGGTGGTTGCAACGTCATGGGGCGAGCGCTCGTGGGGGTCGGACATGCTATGGCTCCTCTATGCAGGCAGCCTACGCCGGTCGCCGTGGCCTGTCATCAGTTGCAGACCGCATCAGGGAATATGGATTATCCCACAGACATCATATGACCGTGCGATTACCGGGCCGTCTCGGGGATGCGATATTTCTGCATCAGGCGTACCTGCCAAACCAGATACAATGTGGTCAGTGGCATGACCACGAACAGCTTGAAGATCATCCAGATGTCGAGACCGTTCAGCAGCGGCTTCTTGAGTAGCCAGAACAGTTGGCTAGGACACGGAATCTCGGCCGTAGCAAAGCCTAACCTCACAGCTTCGTTGGCAACGGCGGTGATGAGGAAAAAAATCGCGACATTGCGCGTCAATTGCGACCAGCCCTGCGATGTGTAGTTGAAGGTCTTACCAAACACGAATTCGAAGAAGTACTTCTGGCGCATCAGACCGATGAACAAGATGGCCGCGACCAAGGCGTTGAAGATCGTGACTTTAATCTGCACCCATTTCGGATCGCCGGTGATCAGCGTCAAAGCCCCGAACGTTACGGTCACCGCGCCGGCGATAAACGGCATGATTGGCGGGCGCTTCAAGACCATCAGCGAAGCGATCAATGCCAGCACAGTGGTGCCGACCAGCGACCAAACTCCAGCCTCCACGCCCCACACGAAGTTCACGATGAACATCGTGAAAATGGGCCCGAGCTCGCTCAGGATATTGAGCGTCTGTTCCGCGTTAAACGGGTAATAACGGCGGTCGGCAGTCTGCTGTCCAGTGCTCATGTGACGTCTGGGCCCCGGCCGTGTCCTTAATCTCAGTCCACAGCTGGCGCCGCAGACCCCCAACGCAACTGTTAACCGAATGCAATCGCCCGTGCAAACTCGGTCGCATCAAAAGGCTGGAGGTCATCGATTCCCTCGCCCACTCCGACCGCATGCACAGGAAGCCCAAACTTGGCCGAAATTGCGACCAGAATGCCTCCCCGTGCTGTGCCATCCAGCTTGGTCATGACCAATCCGGTGACGCCAGCCCTGTCTCTGAATACCTCAACTTGATTAAGGGCGTTTTGACCGGTCGTTGCGTCCAAAACCAGAACGACATCATGCGGCGCCTGCGGATCAACTTTACGCATCACCCGGATGACCTTTTCCAGCTCATCCATCAATTGCGCCTTGTTCTGTAGACGCCCCGCAGTATCGATCAGGAGCACGTCAGCCCCGGTTTTCTGGGCTTCTGTGAGGGCATCGAAGGCCAATCCAGCTGCATCTGAACCCGTTGGTCGCGAGATCACCTGGGCGTCGGCACGTTCGCCCCAGACCTTCAATTGTTCCACGGCTGCAGCGCGGAAAGTGTCGCCGGCGGCGATGACGACATGTTGACCAGCCCGGCGAAATTTAGCGGCCATTTTGCCGATCGTTGTCGTCTTGCCGGTGCCGTTAACCCCGACAAAGAGAATCACATGCGGCCGTTTGTCCGGGCGCAATTCGAGTGCCCGCGCAACGGGCATCAGAACGCGTTGCACTTCTGCCGCGAGCACTTCGCGAACTTCATCAGGCGTGATGGATTTTTCGTATCGCGTGGCCTTGAGGGCTGCAGCAATGCGTTCAGATGTTGCCAAGCCGAGATCCGCCTGCAGCAACAGGTCCTCAAGATCGTCGAGGGTCGCTGCATCCAACTTGCGCTTCGTAAAAACGCTGGTGATGCCTTCGGTCAATTTGGCTGAAGTCTGCGACAGACCAGATTTCAAGCGCTGGAACCAATTCCCCTTGCCAGATTCAGGTGGCTCAGGCGTTGCGGCAGACTGGACCGGCACCGGCACGACGACCGCCTGAACCGCAGGTGTCTCAGCCGTATCCGCCTCCGGTTCAACCGCTGGCGCAGCACCTGAGGCAATCTCGATTGGCGGCGTGGCCACCACTTCAGCCGTCGGCGTCGATTTGCCAAATATGCGTCCCAGCAGGCCACGCGGTTTGGTCGGTTCAGTGTTCACGCCATTGCCTCGCCGGTCGACCGCAAACGGGCACAGCCCGGGCGGCACATCACAAACAACCGGCACGGCATACCCGCAATGACCGACATGGCATAGTCCACAGATCGTTGCGGGCTGGCGGACGTGAGCGCCGCAGCTGCTATGCCAATGGTCGAGTGCTCAGCGTGGCTGGGACGACTGTTGCCACTGGCAACCCGTGGAGCCGGACGGAGACATGCAACGCATTGCAATCATTGGCCTTGCAGCTGTTGGCAAAACCACTCTGGCTGCGGCCTTGGCCGAACGCCTGCGCGCGCCGCATGTTGCATTGGATCGCCTGCACTGGGAGCCGGATTGGACGCCCGCGGCACCTGAGGTTTTCCGAGCCCGCGTGACGGCTGCCATCGCCAGCAAAACCTGGACCGTCGATGGCAACTACGCTCTGGCCCGCGAGTTGGTCTGGCTCCGCGCCGATACCATTTTATGGTTGGATTACGGGTTGGCGACGATCTATCCCCAACTCCTGCGCCGTTCGCTGCGCCGCCTATGGCGCCAAGAAGAATTGTGGAACGGCAACCGTGAGCAGGTTGCCGACTTTTTCACACGGGACTCGCTATTCCTCTACAATTGGGCCACCAACCAGCGGCATCGTCAGTTGTATCCGCAGCTGTCGGCCGAGCAGCGCACCGCACATGTGATCCACCTGCGCTCACGCCGAGACACCCGGACATTCCTCAATGCCTGCCCGAGGCGGTGATGGCACCTGGGGAGCTGGCCGGAGCGGATGCATCTGGTGACACGATCCAACGCGTGACGGACGCGACAGTCTTGTCCCCGCTGACCGAAGGCGACGGCTCTGGTGTGCGGCCTGATCAGTGGCGCTCCGCAGGGCAATCTCGATGTGTCTTGAGACTAACACATCTTGCCGATTTAGCTACCCAAGATTGCAGAACTGGTAAATTTCCAGACATTCAGGCCGTACGGTTCGCCTGGCTGCCTCGGGTGGTGCACCTGGGTAAAATTTTCAAGTCTTTTCAAGGTTGAACTTTATCTGCATATCCTAGCCATGACCCAATTGATCCTGCCCCCGTTTTCCATGGGCGTCGAGGAGGAGTATCTCCTTGTCGACCTGGACACCCGAGACCTGACGCACCGGCCCGAAGGCTTCTTCGACGCTTGCGAACAGGCCTTGGGAGCTCGCGTCAGCCGCGAATTCTATCGCTCACAAATCGAGGTTGGCACCCGCATCCATACATGCCCCTGCGACGTTCGGGACGAGCTGACTGAGATGCGCGAGACCATCGCCGGCATCGCTGAACGCTATGGCGTTGGCATTATCGCTGCCTCGATGCATCCGTTCGCGCGCCAGCTCGAGCAAGAAGTCACGCCCCGCAAACGTTATCTCGATATCGTCCAAGATCTGGCGATCACCGGTCGGCGGCTGGTCGTGTGCGGGATGCACGTTCACGTCGGCGTCGAAGAGCTGGATGAACGCATCGATCTGATGAACCAAGTGCGCTATTTCCTGCCGCATCTGCTGACCTTATCGACGTCCTCGCCGTTTTTCGAAGGCGATGATACCGGCATGAAGGGCTATCGCCTGACCCTTTATCAAGAGTGCCCGCGGACCGGTTTGCCAAGCCAGTTCTCCAGCTGGGAACAGTACCGCAGCACCGTCGATGTCCTGGTGAAGGCTGGCGTGATCGAGAATGCCACCAAGATCTGGTGGGACGTGCGCCCGTCCGATCGGTTTCCAACCTTGGAAATGCGCATCACGGATGTTTGCACGCGGGTCGAAGACGCAGTGGCAGTGGCGGCGTTGTATGGCTGCCTGATCCGGCGTCTGTCTCGCATGCGCCGACAGAACCAAGGCTGGCGCATACACCCGGAAATGTTGATCGCGGAGAACCGCTGGCGAGCCATGCGTTATGGTGTGAAAGGCACTTTGTTCGATCTGGGACGCGGCGAACTGGTGCCGTACCGGTATCTGTTGGAGGAACTTCTGGACCTCATTCAGGACGAGGCGGCAGAGCTGGGTTGCGCCGCGGAAGTGGCACATGCCCGACGCATTGTGGCTGGTGGCACCAGTGCCGACCGTCAGCTCGCGGCGTATCAAGCGTCATTGGCCGGTGGCGCCGGTCATGATGCCGCATTGCGGGCGGTGGTTGATCACTTGGCCGCCGAGACACTTGAGCGCTATGCGACTGACGCTGCCGAAAGCCCGATCCTGGCTGCACAAGCGGAGCTGGCAAGCAATCGCCACGGCGAGACGTTGCAGTAGGCGAACAGGTGCAAGTCTGCGAGCGGTCGGTTATTATCGGGCATGATGATCCGAATCACCGACCGCTTGTCCATTGACGAGGACGAGCTTACCGAGACCTTCATGCGGGCGTCCGGGCCTGGCGGGCAGAACGTCAATAAGGTGTCGAGCGCCGTCGAGTTGCGCTTCAATGTCGGTGCGAGCCCGAGCTTGTCGGAGGCCGTTAAATTGCGGCTGATGCGCATCGCCGGCAGCCGAATGACCAAAGACGGCGTCATGGTCATTCGCGCGGATCGCCATCGCACCCAGGAAATGAACCGCAGCGACGCGCGTCAGCGCCTGGTCGACATGCTCATTGAGGCGGCAACGCCACCCAAACCACGCATTAAAACCAAACCGACGCGTGCCTCCAAGGAGCGCCGCGTCGTGGGCAAAAAGCATCGATCAACAATCAAAAAGGGCCGGCAAGGCAAGCCCGATTTAGACTAAGACTAAACCGAGCTTCGTTGCGTCCCCGAGGCGTGCCTGCTCAGGACACTCTCGACGAGCATCGAAGCGCGATTTGTTGGTGGAGCGGTTGTGCGATCCATTGCCCTGAGCTTCTCCCCGACACGGCTATCGGCGGGTCAAATCGGCGCTGCCAACCCGGTGTGCCGCTGGGACATCCCGCCCCGTGCATTCCGCCAGATGATCTGCTAGGCCGAGGCCAACAGGAGCACGCCATGGCCAGCAAGAAAGACAAAACCAAAGCCCCGACGGCCAAGCCTCGGACTCTCGGCAAAGGCCCCGCAGCTGGACAAGCGCCGAATAGCTACCGGACCGGTCCGGACGAGAAGGGCTTTTTTGGCCTCTTCGGCGGACGCTTCGTGGCCGAAACTCTGATGCCGCTGATCCTGGAATTGGAGCAGGCCTACACCGACGCCAAGGCCGACCCGAAATTTGCCGCCGAAATCGCGTATCTCAACACCCACTATTCCGGTCGTCCCAGCCCACTGTATTATGCCGATCGCCTGACCAAACACTTTGGTGGAGCCAAAATCTATTTCAAGCGCGACGAACTCAATCACACGGGTTCGCACAAGATCAACAATTGCCTCGGCCAGATCCTGCTCGCAAAGCGGATGGGCAAGACACGCATCATCGCTGAAACGGGTGCGGGCCAACACGGCGTTGCCGTCGCAACCGTGTGTGCCAAGTTTGATTTGCCGTGCGAGATCTACATGGGCGCAACCGATATCGAACGCCAAGCGCCGAATGTCGCCCGCATGGTCTTGTTAGGTGCCAAACTCAACTCGGTCACGTCAGGCGCCGGCACCCTCAAGGACGCCATGAATGAAGCCCTCCGCGATTGGGTGACCAACGTCAAAGACACCTACTACATCATCGGCACGGCGGCGGGTCCACACCCATATCCACAAATGGTACGCGATTTCCAATCCGTCATTGGCCGGGAAACCCGCGAACAAATGTTGGCCGCCGAGGGCCGTTTGCCAGACAGCCTCGTCGCCTGCATCGGTGGCGGCTCTAACGCCATCGGTCTGTTCCACCCATTTCTAGATGACCGTGATATTCAGATTTTTGGCGTCGAAGCCGGCGGTCACGGCCTCAAAGTCGACAACGGCCACGCGGCCTCGATGAACGGCGGCAGACCCGGCGTGCTGCATGGCAATCGCACATATCTCCTGCAAGATGCGGACGGTCAGATCCTCGAAGGTCACTCAATTTCAGCCGGCCTCGACTATCCCGGCGTCGGTCCGGAGCACGCTTGGCTGCATGACACCGGGCGCGTGACGTATGTGTCTGCCACCGACACCGAAGCGCTCGCAGCCCTGCAACTGTGTACCAAGTATGAAGGCATCATCCCAGCTTTGGAGCCCGCGCACGCGTTGGCCTACGTCGGCAAAATCGCACCCAAATTGCCTAAGGAGCATTTGCTGGTCATGAACCTGTGTGGCCGTGGTGACAAAGATCTGTTCACGGTCGCAAAGCATCTCGGACTGAAAGTGTGAGTTATCGCTTCGATGTAACGTTGGGCGGGTGGACCCACTGATGCGCCGAACCACACCGGGGTCATGTTTGGCGCCGCCGAACGGCCGACTGCGCAACCATCGTTGTGCTCAGGCGACGAGGTCAACGTCAGCACGCAAGATATCCCGCCATAGCCGCCCCAATTCAGCGATATCCAGAACACTGGGAGAACCGTGCCTATTTGGGTTGTCCAGATGCTCAGTTGTGCGGCGTGCTCGAGGTCGCGGCTCGGTCTCGGGGGCTTTGTGAACGGCTGCGCGACAAAGTGCCGTTCAGCACCGCAACGCCACAGTTGCAAACCGGTAGTGACCGACTATAACTCGGCGAAAATGCGGCATAGCGTGGTTGGGGAAACTTCAACCGCGTGATTGCGCGTGCTGCCTGAGCCTAACATCAAGCCTGAACGCCGCGGCTGGCCCGCTTTCGACGAGGTCTCTCCATGTTTATCTCGCCCGCCTACGCCCAGGGTGCTCCTGCCGCGTCGGATATGCTCATCCAGATCGTACCACTCCTCGCGATGTTCGTGATTTTCTATGTCCTACTGATCCGGCCGCAACAAACGCGCGCCAAACAACACCGCGAACTGGTCGCAAACATCAAGCGCGGTGACACTGTCATTTTGTCCAGCGGCATCATTGGTGAAGTCGCCAAGGCTCGCGACGGCGATACTGAAATTGAAGTCAGGATTGCCAAGGACACCGTTGTCAAAGTCCTACGTGGCACCATCTCTGACGTACGCGGCAAGGGCGAGGCACCGAAAGAGACGCCTTGAGCCACCGCTGCTCGGTCACTGCCATACATGCGTCAATTCCTCTTGGCCACACAGGTTGCCATGCTGCACTTTTCCCGCTGGAAGACGATCGCTATCCTGGCCGCTTGTTTGGCTGGTATCATCGGCTCAATCCCGAATTTCTTTGACAAACAACGAATCCTGAACTGGCCGTTTCCGTTCAACAAATCGATCAACCTGGGTCTCGATCTGCAGGGTGGTGCGCATTTTCTGTTGGCGATGGACACGAGTGTCCTGAAGCGTGACTGGCTGGCAAGTATCGTTGATGAAGCGCGCGGTAAGATGCGCGGTAAATTTGCGACCTCTGGAATTGGTGTTCGCGATGGGCGCGTGACGGTGACTTTGGCAAAGCCCGAGGATGTCGAGCCCGCGCTGAAGGAGCTACGCACAATTGCCCAGTCGCTCGACAGTGCGGCCCTCGGCGGCAGCGTGACGACAACTGTCGACGTCAAGAAAGAAGACGGCAATGTCATCACCCTGACACCGACTCAACCTGGATTTCTCGAACGCGAGACCAAAGGCATCGGTGCTGCGATTGAAACCTTGCGCCGCCGCCTCGACCCCGACGGCACCAAGGAAATGACCATCGTCCGCCAGGGCCGTGACCGTATTCTGGTCCAGATCCCCGGCGTCGACGATCCCAAGCTGGTCGATGAATACAAAAAGCGAATCAGAGAAACTGCCAAGATGACGTTCCATCTGGTGCACCCCTCAATGACGCCGGATGATGCCAAGCAGGGACGTGCGCCGCAGGGCTATCGGGTGTTCCTGCCACAAGTCAGCGATACCGGGGCGCTGCGCGAGACCGAAGAACTGTTGGAAGAGCGTGCGGTCCTCGGTGGTGAACAACTCTCAGACGCGCAGCCTGGCTTTGACCAGCGCACGAACGAGCCGTTGATCTCCTTCCGTCTCAATCAGGCCGGCGCCCGCACCTTTGGTCGCATCAGCACCGAAAACGTCGGCCGCAGGTTTGCCATCGTGCTCGACGGCAAAGTCATCTCAGCGCCGGTGATCCGTGAGCCGATCCTCGGGGGTACAGGCCAGATCTCCGGTAGCTTCACTGTCGAAAGTGCCAACCGCTTGGCGGTGCTATTGCGCTCCGGTGCCTTGCCAGCACCTCTCAGGGTCATCGATGAACGCACCGTTGGCGCATCGCTCGGTGCCGATTCAATCCGGGCCGGCAAGATCGCAACCGTCATCGGCTCGCTGCTGGTGGTCTCATTTATGCTGTTCGCCTATGGTCTATTCGGCGTTTTTGCGATCATCGCAGTTGCGGTCAACATCGCCATGATCGTCACCGTGATGAGTTGGATCGGCTCGTCACTGACTTTGCCCGGCATTGCCGGCATCCTGCTGACGGTCGGCATGGCAGTCGATGCCAACGTCTTGATCTATGAGCGCATCCGTGAGGAATTGCGTAACAAGTCCTCACCCATCTCAGCTATCGAAAAGGGCTTTGATCGCGCCTTTGGCACCATCGTCGATGCCAACTTGACCACTCTGATTGCCGGTATCGTGATGTTCTGGCTGGGCTCTGGCCCCATCAAGGGCTTTGCCATCACGTTGTCTCTAGGTATCATCACAACGGTGTTCACAGCGTTCACCGTCACAGGTCTGCTGGTGTCGTGGTGGCTTGCCGCACAGAAGACCAAGAAAATCGAAGCGCCGATATAGACATCACGCGGGTGTCAGAGTTTGAATCTGGCACCACTATCACATCGTCCGCATCCGGTGTTGACCGATCTCCGGAGCCAGCGGTGTCGGATCCACTCCAATCGATGCAGACGTAGCACTAGGACCCAACCGCCATGGCCAAATTCAAAGGCGTAGATTTCTTCCCACACGGGATGCGCTTGCCCGTGGTCAAACACCGCCGGATCTTTATTGGCATCTCCTGGGCCCTGGCGATCCTGGCCGCCATTCTGATGATGACCAAGGGCCTCAACTTTGGCGTCGATTTCAAGGGCGGCTCGATGATTGAGGTGCGGTCGAAAACCGGACCAGTGGATTTGACCAAGCTGCGCGATATTGGCAACGCAGCGGGCGTTGGTGGCGTCCAGGTACAGGGTTTCTCGATCGCGACCGACGCCTTGATCCGCATGGAACAACAGCCCGGCGGCGACGACGCGCAACAAGTCGCCACTAAGAAGCTGATCGACAAACTCGGTGACGGCTATGAAATTCGCAACACCGAGGTTGTCGGGCCGGCCGTCAGCGCTGAATTAAAGCAGGTCGGTTTGATTGCTGTGGTGATTTCGATGCTCGGTATTCTCCTCTATGTCTGGTTCCGTTTTGAATGGCAGTTTGCGGTGGCAGGTGTCCTGGCGCTGGTGCACGACGTTTTCATCACTTGCGGGATGTTCGCTCTGCTGGGCCTGGAATTCGACCTGTCTGTCGTTGCAGCCCTGCTGACGCTCGCCGGCTATTCGATCAATGACACAGTTGTTGTCTTCGACCGCATCCGCGAAAACCTGCGCAAGTACAAGAAAATGCCACTGTGGGATCTGATCGATCTCTCGATCAACGAGACATTGTCACGCACGATTTTGACTGCCGGGACCGTGTTTCTGGCCGTTCTCGCCCTGTACATCTTCGGGACCGAAGTCATCCACGGCTTCTCCTTCGCCATGTTGTTCGGTGTCGTCATTGGGACCTGGTCGTCGATCTTCGTCGCAGCTCCGTTGCTGATGTTCTTCGGCCTCAGCCGCGAAACCGTAACCGGTCAAAAAGACCCCTCCGCAAAGGCCTCAGCCAAGGCCTAAGCTCGCGTTACAAAATAGATGGCCCCCACTCTCAGGGAGAGTAGAGGCCAATGGTGCCAAGGTGCCGCTCGCGGCTCAGTACCAGTGCCGACGGAAGCCATAGCCATAAAAGTGTCGCCGCGGCGGCGCGTAGTAGAAGCCGTAAACCCGTGGCACCACATAACCGCAGCGACGATATCCGTGGCTCCACCTGCAGGTGTAGTGGACATTCACCGTGACAGAATTGGCTTGGGCGTCCGTGGCAAGTGCCGCCCCGGCTCCGCCCAAGGCGCCGGCTGCAGGAGCTGCATTGGCAGTCGCGGTCAAGCCCAAGAAACCGAGCGCTGCGACGGTTCCGAGCAGTGTCTGTGTCCTCGTCATCCGACTCTCCGATGAGATTAGGTGAATAAACCCCGTCTGTGCCACCATGCGATTTGCCCTGATATCGCCATGATCTGGCGTCGAAATATCGGGCCGAGGCTGAATACAAACTGAATGAATTGCGGCGCCACAGTGAAAGCACGACGGGACTGCGGCTCGGGATCAGTCCTTGAAAAGCCTACCGAGTATTTTTGAGAGGCGCAGCACACGGCCGGTTTGGGTCACCAGGACCACGACAACCTCGGCGCGGCAAAGTTGCAGCCGCGGTCCATCTGGTTGGCTAGCACTCACGCGGGCAATGCGCTGATCGAGCGTCATGGTGGCAGCGCCCATTTCTTGAACGCGGGTCGTAACTTCCAGCACATCATCGATTTGCGCCGGGCGGAGATAGTCGATCGTCAAGCGTCTGACCATAAGCGCCGCCGCCTCACCTCCGCTATGGCCGTCAAAAAGGCGTTTGTGATCATTGCCCGCGAGCCGCAGGAAATCCGAGCGGCCCCGCTCACACCAACGAACATAACTTGCATGATAGGCGACGCCGGAAAAATCTGTGTCCTCGTAGTAGACGCGCACGGGCAACGTATGAATTTTGCCGGTGCTGTCGAGGCGCCCAGCCAAATCCGACCACGCGATGTGGGGCGTGTCAGCGACCATGCAACCATCCTCCCTCTTTGG
>JAYSUN010000217.1:0-1873 GCA_043719045.1 Hyphomicrobiaceae bacterium
GGTGGGACCGGCTGTTCGGAACCTACTGCGCGGAACCGGCCTTGGGGCAACTGGGGATGAAGATCGGCCTCGAACATCTTGGTCCTCCGGTCTGCTTGAACCTGTTCATGATGCTGAGATTCCCATTCGTGACGCAGCTTGGGCGCTACGTCGGGCGTACCCAACCATGACGCTCGGCTCGGGAGATCCGACCCCCTACGACATGCCTGCGCTGGTTGCGCTCGGTCTGCTGGCCGCGCTGATGCTTGTCGGCTGCATTGTGGGCTAGGAATGGCAATCGCTATCGACAACGGTGGTTCGTTGGGGTGCCGTCATCCTGGCGGTACTCATCGTGGCCGCCGTGCTCATCCTCACCCCGACAACCAGCGGCGCCGTCGGCGCCGGACGCCTGATGACGTTATGGCCCGCGGCATTATTAACCGTCGGGCTCTTTCTGATATGGAGCTGGAGGATCGGCCATTTCTAAGCATCACAGCCAGACATTTGGATATTCGAAATAGATTTGTGCTCCAATGAGTAGCCGAAGGATCTAGCAACGTTAACGGACAGACGACAGGAGGAAATCGCCATGCGACAGATGATATGCCGAGGATGGTCAATCGGAGAGAAATGGCCGCAGTGTGGATGTCATAGGCTTGTGCTGGCAGTCGTCACCTTGGCTTGTGTCGGTATGACTGGTGTGGCAGCGGCGGAAAGCGGCAAGCTGGGAGTCTATAGCGGTACGGTCACGATGTCCGGCACGGAGATCGGCCAGGAGAACGTGACCTTTCGCGCCAGCGTGAAGGTGAGCTTGCCGCTTACCGACGGCGACAAGAGTTCCGCGACCGCCGAGGTCAGCGATGTGGACAAGCCGAGTGCAATGGCCACCATCCAGCAATGGGACTTGGTGGGCAAGAACTCCTCGGCTGACTCGGACGGTAAGGTCACGAGTTGGACCTGCGCACTCGCAGCTCAGGTTGAGGTGCCGATGAACGAACAGGGCGTGCTCAATGTGGATTATCGCGCGAAGAAACATTCGATGTTCATTGCGCTCGTCTCGACCAAGCCGATCATGCTCAACTGCACGAATTCACGGTCCGGTCCGTACAAGAAAAATCAGCACGTCAGCCTGTTTTTCGGCACGAACGAGCCGGACGTTCAGCCATGGAAAGAACTGCCGTTCACTGATGCCGCGAGATTGACGGCGAAACATAAGCTCATGCCAGTTAGCAACATGAAGGGTAGAAATGGCCCGCTCGACCAGGAGTGGGATTTGAAGCTCATGCGTTGAGCGAGAGGGTTGGTCATGTCAGTTTGGATCACGACCGGACTTTCCGCCGTCCAGGCGGGAAGTCCGGTACAATCTGCCCCATGCTTGAACTGTTGTTGGTGCTCGGAAGCCTGGTGGGGTTTTGCGCGATCGCGCTCATCACGGTCCTAGTCACGCCTCAGATCATGATCGAGCTGGGGCTTTGGGTCTTGGCTGTAGGCCTCCTTATCGGGATTCCAACGGGCCTGTGGTATCACGTCGTACTCTATAAACAGCTCGCGCCACGCACGACGCTCCCGCTTCGCTGGTGGAGGGCTCCCGTCGAGTTGCATCCGTTGCTGTCGCCGCAAGAGTTCAGGCGAGTCAGGCCTTGGTTTGTGGCTGGAGCCGCCTGGTTTGTGCTCTGCTGCATCGGTGGACTGGCCGCGATTGCGGGGTTGGTGGTGATCAACCTCTCGTAGGACGCTGAACACGTCCGCCAGCGTCGTTCTCGGCTCATCGAAATCCTCAACGTACCCCCAGGGGTACGCCTCCGGCTTCGATTCACCTGCGGCCTTGCTGGACGAACGTGTTGAGCCTCCTGCGAGAATGTTCCGCCTTTACTGCAAACGGATAGGCGGTGAA
>JAYSUN010000218.1:0-15190 GCA_043719045.1 Hyphomicrobiaceae bacterium
GCAATCACGTTGTAGCCAGTACGAGGCAGACCGGTTCAATCACACCTGATTGAAAACGCTCATGCTTTGCCTGTTGGTGTTGGGGAACTTCGGGTTAAGGCAATGCTCAACAATTACTGCTGCGAAATCAGAGCCGGAACGATTCAGCTTAACCCACTCTGCCGTCATCCCCGCGCAGGCGGGGACCCAAGCAAGCCCGAGCAAGCTGTTGATTTGCTTGGGTTCCCGCCCCATCTGTTGGCGCGTATGCGCACGACGCCGGCATGACGGTGGGTAGGGCTGTGCTTCGATGTGATTACAGAGTGCGATGCACTTGTTGATCGGAAATCTCTGACATGATCCCCTGAGGCCGCCTACTTGATCGCCTGTGGATTGACTGGGGAGCCCGTGCCGCCAGGGATGACCAAGGGCGCGCCGTTGAACATGAACTCATAGACTTTGTCGTTAGCGCAATCGGCGGCCAGCTCGCCCAGTACAAACATTTCGCCCATGTACAGGCCCATGGCCGGGATCACCACCCAGTGCCAGGGTTGGTTGACCTCCGTCGTTTCGTTGGGTCGGACTTCGACGCCCCAAGTGTCCGTGCAGACACCCGCGACTTGCTTGTCCTGGAGCCAATAGCAGCTCTCGAACTTCAGGCCAGGCGCGTCACCACCGGCATAACCGCCCCACTCGCCCCGTTGCAGGCAGTTTTCCATTTGCCCCGTGCGGATGAGTACGAAGTCACCCTTTTTGATGACCACGCCCTGGGCTTTCGCGCACGCGTCGAGGTCGGCGTTGGCGATTCCGGAGCCGTCTTCGAGATGGTCGAGCTTCTTGAAGCGGGCGATATCGAGGAGCACGCCGCGGCCGCAGATTTTGTCCTTGGCATGCTCGATGCCCAGCACCGATACGCCGTTCGAGTCGACCTCGATCGCACTGTGGCCGTTGTAGGCTTTGTCGTGATAAAAAATGTGACCGAGGCTGTCCCAATGCGTGGCAGACTGGATCGGCATGTTGATGGCATCATCCGCGTACATCAGACCTTGTTGACGGCCGGCGACGGCATCGGTGCCGGTTGCGAGCATGGTGTGAATGGGGTTCCAGCGCTTGCCGAACAGCCCCCGTTGCGGACCTGTTTGGCCGAGCGGCATTCCCAAAGCGAACACCCGTCCGCGCGTCACCAGTTTGGCGGCAGCAACAATGTCTGCTGGCGTGACGTGATTCAAAGTGCCGATCTGATCGTCCTTGCCCCATCGTCCCCAGTTTGACAGCTCCGTGAACGCCTGATCAACGGCGGCCTTGGAAACTTTGATCGGGCGTTTGCTTGGTCCAGTCTTTGCCATGATGCGGCCCTGGTTGCGGTTCGGTTTGAGATTAGCTTCCGGATTTAACGGGGCCTGTCAACGCCCACACGCGCGGACCTAGATATGCGCGCCGCATACCCATCGCCGTGTTGGCTTGAACAAGGAATGCACAGGGGCTCAATGCATTGCTTGTGCATAGCCACCGCCGCCGTGCGTCTTCGCCTTTGCGCCAGCGGGCTGAATCATATCAACGGTGCACGTCGTGTGCTGTGCGGGGTTCGCGCGGCGACTGTCTGGAGCATTCGAACGCATGGCGCATTTTCTCGCAGTGGCGAACCGCAAGGGAGGGGTCGGTAAATCGACACTGTCCGTGATGTTGGCCCAAAGCCTCGCTATCTGGGGCAAGAAGCGCGTGCTCGTGCTGGATCTCGACAGCCAATGCAACGCCTCGCTCATTCTGATCGGCGGCCAGGGCTGGAGCGACGCTCGCAAAGCCGGCAAAACCATCTCAGACTACTTCTATGATCTGTTCGAGGGCATCCCGGCACAACCGCGCGACTATCTCATTCCCAACGTCGGCGATGTTCACGACGGGACCGGCAAGCCGCCGCGTCTCGCAGTCCTGCCAGGCTCGCTGTTGTTGGAAGATATTCAGGGCGAGCTGTATCTGAAACAGGCCAGCACCAGCCCAAACCCGGAAGTGGTCGCTTCGCGTGTGCGCGGCCGTGTTGAAACCTTGCTTCGTCGCTTTGGCGGTTCGTTCGATCATGTCATCATGGATTGCCCGCCGGGGCTTTCGTTTGCAGCCCTCGGCGCCCTGAAGACGGCTGACAAAGTTCTCGTCCCGTTTCGGCCGGATTACGTCTCGCAACTCGCGGTCGATCGCATCGCACTGTTGATCGAGGACGCCCGCAGCATCGAGGCGTTGGGTGATATCCCTTTTGGGCAGCGCAAATATGCCTGCATCGCCAACGGTGTCCGCCTGCTCGGCAAGGACCGCCTGATGATTGAGGAAATCGGCCTGTTGCACCCGATGTTGCAACGCCACATCCCGCATTCCGAGGCGATTGCCAATGCCTTTGATTGGGAACCCCGACTGAAAAGCATCGAGGAGAAATATGGGCTAGGCGTGATTGACCTGAAGCGGCTGTATGATGAAGTGGTGCCGTGGCTTGAAACACCTGTGGCCAGCGCTCCGCTCGCCCAATCGGCGTAAGGCGCACGCTTATGGCACGCACGACCAAACAACTTTCGGGCGGCGGCAAGGACAAGTTCTTCCGCGGGCTTGTGGCAGCCGTGGCGGGTTTGCCCCAGGATGCGGCGGCGGCCGTGACAGCGGAATTGATCGAGCAGGTCACGGATGTGCGCGTCCGGCGCGAGACGTGGCAAGCCCTGGCGGGTGCTGCGGATGTGGCGGGGGCGACACCGTCGGCCGTCGAGGTGACGGTTGCAACGCCGAAACTTGGCAAGTCCCGGGCACCAACGCTGGAACCAGATCCGGGCCATGTTCCGGCTCCCGAGGCGGCCTTCGATCCATTCGGCTTCAGTGCGGTGGCTCTTTTGACACGCAAAGGCAAGGCTGCACTGGCAGCCGAACTCGAGACGATCGCATCGGCATCGCATCTACACCAGCTGGCGACCGCTCAGCATTTGGCCGTTGATACAACGATCGCCGATGCAGCGGCTCTCCGGGCCGCCATTGTGGCTGGCACGGAACGGCGGATTGCAGAACGTAAGGCGGCTGCCAGTTGAGCCACCGCCGCGACGCCATGCCCTGCGTTTGGTATTCTCAAAGATGTTAAACATTGGGCTGAGAAAAAGGCTTTTGGCGCCATCGGCCCGCCGGTATATGTTGCCCAAGAGCCAGATTGGCGACTGGACCACGACGCCACGACACAACATAAGGAGCGCCGGATGACAGTCTTGAAGGATGCCATCGTTGCGAGCTTGATCAAGAGCATCGAGGCGGCCAAACGCCATGAGGCGCCCTACCGGCATTGGTTCTTGGAAAATTGCCTGCCGGCTGAGGTCATTGCCGAGGTCATTGCCCTGCCATTCCCGCCGCCGGCCCTCGGGGGCATCTCGGGAAAGCGCGAAGTCCACAACGCCACGCGCAAATACTTCGACGCTGAAAACATGGCCAGATACCCGGTCTGCAATAACGTCAACGCGGCGCTCCAGGATGCGCGCGTGATTGCCGCGATTGACCGCGCTTTCGGCATCAAGCTGAAGGGCACATACCTGCGGGTGGAGTTTGCCCAGGACACCAACGGATTTTGGCTCGAGCCGCACACCGATCTCGGTGTCAAGAGTTTTACCTTCCTGCTCTATCTGTCAACCGACGCACAACATCGCGGGCTCGGCACCGACATTTACGATGTCAACAAGAAGCACGTCGGCACCTCGCCGTTCATCTCCAATGGCGCCATGATTTTCGTCCCGTCCGACATTACCTACCACGGCTTTGAAAGTCGTGAGATCACCGGGATCCGCAAATCGGTGATCATCAACTACGTCACGACCGAATGGCGCGCGCGTGAACAGCTGGCATATCCGGAAACACCGGTCGCGTAACACATCTATTCTTGTAAGCTTCGGGGAAAAGTGCGTCGCATGGAGAAGTTCTTGGTCGGTCTTGGTCTCGTCGTGATGGCGAGCGCTGTGGCTTTTTATGGTTTCGTGACCGATGAATCCGGGGCGGTGTCGACGGTTGCAAACTCTGGTGCCGCAGCGGCGTTCTGGGTGTTCCTGACGGGCACCTTGATTGCGATACTGGGTGGCCTGACGCGGGCGCGGCGCTGATCTTGTCCGATTGACCGCAAGGTCGAGACGGCGAGATCGGGACTGCAAGGTGGGGCATGCTACAGCGCATACTAGTTGCCAATCGCGGTGAGATTGCCGTGCGCATTGCTCGCGCGGCCGATGATCTCGATCTGGCCTGCGTCGGCGTTCATGCCGCCGATGATGGCGCCAGCGGCCACCGGCACGCCTTCAAGTCGACCGTCGCTCTGGCAGGCGTTGGTCCGCGCGCGTATCTTGATATCGCGGCCATCATCGCGGCTGCCAAAACAATGGGCTGCGATGCGGTCCACCCCGGCTATGGCTTCCTCAGCGAGAGCGCCGATTTTGCCGTCGCCTGTGAGACGGCAGGTTTGGTCTTTGTCGGACCAACGCCGGCCACCTTGCGCGCACTTGGCGACAAGGCTGCGGCTCGGGCATTTGCGGCCAAGCTGAACATTCCGCTCCTTGCCGGCACATCGCATCCGACGGCTCTGGCCGAGGCAAAAGCCGTTTTTGCCGGACTGCTGCCGGGCGCCGCCATGATGATCAAAGCCTGCGCTGGGGGAGGTGGGCGCGGGATTCGGATGGTCCAAAATGCCGATGAGATCGAGTCTGCCTACCAACGCTGCCAGTCAGAGGCCCGGGCGGCATTCGGCATCAGTGATGTCTATGTCGAAGAGATGATGCCATCCGCGCGGCACATCGAAGTTCAGATTGTTGGCGATGGGCAAGGCGGCGTCGCGGCGCTGGGTGAACGCGAATGCACGTTGCAGAGGCGGCACCAGAAGCTTGTCGAGATGGCCCCAAGCCCATCCTTGCATCCGACTGTGCGGGCAAAACTCCTCGACGCGTCCGTACAGATGGCCCAGTTGCTGAAGTATCGCGGCTTGGGCACGTTTGAATTCCTGGTCGAGGCTGGCCAGCTTGATGACACCAAGCCCACCCGCTTCGCTTTCATGGAAGCGAACGCTCGTCTTCAGGTCGAGCACACCGTTACGGAAATGGCCTATGGCTGCGATCTTGTGGCGGCACAACTGCGCATCGCCGGCGGCGCGACACTTGAGGATTTGGGCTTACGCGAGATGGCAAAGCAGCCGCCTGCGCGCATGGCCGTCCAACTCCGCATCAACGCTGAGACCATGCTGGCAGATGGCAGCGCGTCCGCCGCGTCCGGAACCATTACCGGTCTGCGCTTGCCCGGCGGTCCGGGTGTGCGCGTCGATACCCACGCGACCATCGGGTCCAACGTCAATCCCGTCTACGACAGCTTGCTCGCCAAAGTCATCGTCGATCTGCCGGTGGGCAATCATGCCGCGTTGATGCGCAAAGCCTCGCGGGCACTGGTCGAGACTGACATCACTGGTATTGCCACCAACACGGCATTTCTACGCGCTCTGTTGCGTACTCCCGAGGTGGCCGCCAACCGCGTGAGCACGCGTTTCATTGATACTCACGCGGCAGCCTTGATCACCGAGGCGAAGGTGTTGGAGGCAACGCAGCTGTCGATCTTGCCGTCGACCGCACCTGCAGCTGCATGGGCCGTCTCGGACACGACGTTGATCGCACCTTTGTCCGGCAGCATCGTCACTGTCGCCGTGACCGTTGGCGCCGCAATTGCACGTGGAGCAACGCTGGCCGTGATCGAGTCCATGAAGATGGAGCACTTGGTCCAGGCCAAAACCGCGGGTGTCGTTCGCGCAGTCCATGTTGCGCGCGGTGATGTCGTCTCGCCGGGGCAACCGCTCTTCGATGTCGCTGCACATGCCGATCACGATGCAGCCGACGTCCCCAGAGCCTTGATTGATCCCGGAGACATCCGGCCGGATCTGCAAGCCACGCTTGATGCACATCAATGGACGCTGGATAGCAACCGGCCGGAGGCCATCGCTAAACGGCATAGACTGGGGATGCGTAGCGCCCGCGAAAACCTTGACGACCTGCTTGATCCCGGCTCGTTCATCGAATACGGCGCACTGGCTGTGGCGGCACAACGCGCGCGGCGCAGCCTTGAAGATCTCAAGCAAAATACGCCTGCGGACGGTCTGATCACGGGGCTTGGCACTGTCAATGCGGCGCACACGACGCCCGAGCGCGCCCGCGTTGCCGTCATGGCTTACGACTACACGGTACTCGCCGGCACGCAAGGCAAGCTGAACCACAAAAAGAGTGACCGGCTATTGGATGTTGCTGCGCGCTGGGCGCTGCCGATGGTGCTGTTTGCCGAGGGTGGCGGCGGGCGTCCCGGAGACACCGACGCGACCGCGGTTTCGGGTCTCGACTGCACGACCTTCCATCATTTTGCCGCCCTGTCAGGTCGCGTCCCCATCGTCGGCATTGTGGCTGGCCGTTGTTTTGCTGGCAATGCGGCCTTGCTCGGCTGCAGCGATGTCATCATAGCCACCGAAAATTCTTCGATCGGGATGGGTGGACCGGCCATGATCGAAGGTGGCGGCCTGGGTGTCGTGGCACCCGACCTGGTTGGTCCCGCTTCGGTGCAGGCGCCGAATGGCGTCATCGATGTGTTGGTCAAAGACGAGGCGCAAGCGGTCGCCGCAGCCAAGCAGTATCTGAGCTACTTCCAAGGTGACCGTGCCGTGGGACCCTCAGCGGACCAACGTGAGCTCCGTCATGCCATCCCGGAAAATCGCCTGCGCGTCTACGAGATTCGTGGCGTCATCGATACGCTGGCTGACACCGGCTCGGTGCTGGAGCTCCGCGGCGATTTTGGTGTTGGTGCTGTCACGGCGCTGATCCGCATTGCTGGCAAGTCGTTCGGTCTGATCGCGAATAACCCGAAGCATTTAGGTGGTGCGATCGATGCGCCCGCTTGCGATAAGATCGCGCGGTTTCTACAACTGTGCGACGCGTTTGGCCTTCCGATCGTCTCGTTGTGTGACACGCCGGGTTTCATGGTTGGCCCGGAATCTGAAAAGACCGCCATGGTGCGCAAGACCGCGCGCCTGTTTGTCTCCGGTGCTGCCCTGCGCGTGCCGGTATTCACAATTGTGCTGCGCAAGGGTTACGGTCTCGGCGCCATGGGCATGGCTGCGGGGTGGTTTCATGCGCCGGTGTTCACCGTGTCGTGGCCGACCGGCGAGTTTGGCCCGATGGGCCTGGAAGGTGCCGTCCGTCTCGGCTATCGGCGGGAGTTGGAGGCGGAGCCAGCCGACTCGCGCGAGGCCTTGTTCAAGACGATGGTGGCCGCGTCGTACGAGCGCGGCAAAGCCACCAATTCTGCCAGTTATCTGGAAATCGACGCGGTCATTGATCCCGCCGATACACGGCGCTGGATTCTCCGCGGATTGGCTAGCACACCGACCACGTTGCCACCCCGCCGTTCGGTCATCGATCCCTGGTGATGGCCAGTTAACCATCTCGACAAGATGTGGACGGATCGTCTTTGTGAGCGGGCGTCTCAGGCTTATGTAGAGGCGGTTGAGGTCCCCTCGACCACGCAGTGGCATGCTTACTGCAGTCTTAACGCGCATCTGCCGCGTGGGGTCAATGTCTTGGCCCTCCTCCGAGGACGTCTGTTGCGTACCCTGAAGTCAACACTGCGACCGCTGATTCCCATTCTGCTTGCCGCGAGCGTTTTCGGCGGTTGCAAGAAAGAGGTGCAGTTCACGCGCGTGCCGTTTGCCGGGGTCCTGGAAGCTGATGCCAAAGCGAGCGAGACGCGGGTTTTCCTGTCCATCCCCGCCAACCTAGCGCCCGTTCTGGAGGCTGTTGAGGTCGCTGTCGGCAACGATGTCGCCAAGTCGCGAGAGTACATCGATGAGATTGCGTGCGACAAACGCAAAGGGAACGCGATTGAGTGCAATGGCGCTGTGGTCTCAACGACCCTGACACGCACTGGCCCCGCCGAGGCCACCGTTGATGGTCATCGCCTGCTGCTGACGTTTCCGCTCCGTTACGAGATCAACGCCAGGGGCCAGGGGTGGGCTGCCTATCTCCAAGACCGCAAAGTTGGCAGCGTCAAGGTCGGAGTCGCTTTTGATGTGTCGCTCAGTTCCGGCTACCGCCTCGATGTCCGCATGGGCAATGAGTTGCTGTGGAGCGAAAAAGCGGTCCCCGTTCTGAAAGGCCGTTTGGTCTTTGCCCGGATGGCCGATGCGAAAATCAAGGCGCAGTTGAAGGCCGCCAACGAGCCGCTTCGATTGGCGATCGGGGCCCAGCCGATGCGCGAGGCGACCGAGAAAGCCTGGAAGGCGCTGCACATGCCGGTCGCGTTGACCCAAGGCTCGAGCCTTTGGTTGCGTGGTGCACCGGAGCGGGTCGTGGGCGCTGGCTTTGCACTCGAAGACAGCACCTTTGTTTATCGGATCGGTCTCGACACGAGGATCATCATCCACAGTGGCGAACGGCCCGCACCTCTGTTTGGCAACCCGTTGCCGGAACCTTCTCGAGTGACGGCCAATGCCGCCGTTCCCAACGCCGGCAAAACGGTCCTGCGGCTGCCGTTTGAAATCAATTCCGCCAACATGTTGGCAGCCGTCGTCGCAGTCTTCCCGAAGACTGACATCATTGAGACCCGTGCGGACGCCAAGTCGCCACCCCTCAAGGTCAGGCCGACGGCCGTGCAGCTGTTTGCCTCGCGCGATCGGTTGGCCCTGGAGCTGCAGCTGGATGTTATTGAGCCTGCGCGCCTGTTCGGTATGACCGGCCGGGCTTTTCTGACCGGCAAACCCGTGCTCGATCCTGGCACCGGCATCTTGGATATCCGCGACATTGGTTTTCCCGCAATCCCACCGAAGGACGCCAAGTCGCCGCCTGGCCTATTGCGGATCGGCGAGGAACCTTTCGCTGGACGTTTCGCCTCGGCCGCCCGCCTGAACCTGTCTGGTGTCCTTGGAGATCTCTTGCCCAAGCTCAACGCCCAGATCCAGCAGACTTTGGCGGATAAAGTGGCTATCAGCGGCCAGTTCGACGTGGCGACGATCAGGTCGGTTGAACCCGTCAGCGGCGGTTTCCGTCTCAATCTCGAGTTGGTCGGCGTTCTCACTCTGAAGATGACCCCGCTCCGCTCATCCTCCGGCGCATTCCAGCAGACCGGCGATACCTCGATGACGCCACCCAGGCTCGCGCCTTAAGCGCAGGATTTGCCATCGAGGGTGATGCTGGGCGCAAGCGCCCCGGCCAACGTGCGAGTGTCATCCCAACTGTGGATAAGCCGCGTTCTGTGGTGCCACCGTTGCCAGAGCTGTGGATGACGGCGTCGGCGCTACGGTCAAGACCCCACCGAGTTGCTACAGCTCAGCGCAATCAGGGCCGTCCGTTTGTTCCGCTTCAGAGCCCAAGAACCATAGTCTGGAGTGGACACCGATGCGCTCAGCCGGTTTAGCGGCCTTTGCCATGTTTGTTTCGGGCGTGTCCGCGCTTGCCGAGACGCCAACGCTGCCAACGGCCGATCAACTGGTCCGGACGCAAGGCATGATGGTGCCGACCGGCGGCAGCCTGGATTTCCGCGACCCGGTTGAAAAGCGCCTCCCGCGCGTGCGGCCTGCGCGTTCTGTTGTGCGCAAGACGGCCTTAGCCGACACACAAATGGACTGGCTCTATGATTTCGTCGCCCGTTTGGTTGAGGAAGATCCCACACCTAAACCGCGGCGGATTGCGCGGGGTGCAAAGGCGGCGCCGGTGGCCGGTCTCATCCCAAACTCGCTATCGAACGCGCCCAAACCCGGGCAGGTCGCGTCTGAAACTCCGGCTCAAATTACTACCGGCACGTTTGTGTTTCCGCGCACACCCGGCCAGTTGGACGACGTTCATCACGAGGACCTGAATGCAATGGTCGTGAGCGAGGCTGAAAAGAGCCAAGCGCGCAACGATCTGGTGAAATTGGAACTCGCTCGGCGCAGCTACGATGAAACCCGCTTGTCCGGGGCATCGGCCTTCGAACGGCGGCTAGACTGGCGCATTCTGGAGCGCGCTCGCGACGCTTTGACCGACGCTGAATTGGCCGCCGCCAAATCAGCCGGCTTCGAGGCCAACGCTTACATCAACGACACTTCCCGGATTATTGTTGTCGCCATTGCGGGCACCCAGGATCTGCGTCGCGATTTCATTGAGGCTGATATCTGGCGGGCTTTGATCAAAGCGCAGTCGCCGCAGCACTTCTTCCTCGCAAAATCGTACATCCGGTCGATCCAAGGCCGATATCAGGCGCAGGGCTATGTGACGGAATGTGTGGGCCACTCACTCGGCGGTGGTGCCTGTGCCTATGCGGCGTCCGAACTCGGCATTCGCGCGGTGGTCGTCAACCCGATCTCGGCCGGCAAGTTGGGCGACCTCGCCAAGCACTATGTGACCAACTACGTCGTCGATGGCGACATCGCCAATGCCGTTTACTCGTTGCGTGGCAACGAGCTGAGTGGCGATGTGCAACTCATCAAACATCGTCGGGATGCGGTGCGTCTGCAACTGGAGGACAAGTACGGACCGTTGGCGGGCCCGATCCGCGTGATCCGGGATATCCAGAACTCCATGAAGGTGCACCAGATTGACCGCGCTCTGGATCTGATCGCGGCCCACGCCGAGACTGAGCGGGTCAGATGACAGGGATGCTCAGTGCCCAACGGACGGCGCGACCGGACCGAGCCTGGAGATGGGCCCCCTCACAACCCTGACGCTGCAAATCACGGCCTTGCCTGTCCTGGGCCTGTCATAGCCTTGACGACCGCCCGTCCTACCCCGTATAGCCTCGCACGCACGCGTGGCCGTACAGCCTTGCGACCCATTTCTTTTGGCCTACGGGCCAGCCGCATGCTGGAACTCCACTCAGTATGCCGCCTCTGAGGAGCCTGCTATGACCCGCCGTTGTGAGCTGACCGGCAAGCTGCCGATGACTGGAAACCGCCGCAGCCACGCTGAAAACAGTACGCGCCGGGTGTTTCGGCCGAACTTGGTCAACGTCACCCTGATGAGTGACGTGCTGGGTCGCAAAATTCGCGTCCGCGCATCCGCCAATGGCCTGAAGTCGGTCGAGCACCGCGGTGGCCTCGACGCGTACCTGATTAAAGCTCACGACGACGAGCTTTCGGCCGCTCTCAAGAAGATGAAGACCGAGATCAAAAAGGCGCGTGCTGCGGCCGTCGCAGCCTGAACTCGCTGAGTTGGCCCATCGAATTGCAACGATAGTTTAAACCGAGCCCTGGCCAGGGCTCGGTTTTTTTGCACCGTCTGCGATTGCAGCAGGCCTGTGCCGGCCAGCACAGCTGTACCCGGGGGAACAGCGTAGGTTTTGAACATGAGGACCGGCCAAGACCACACGGACCTCGCTGAAGTTCTGAGCCTGACCGAAACCCAACCCACGGAGACTTCAAATGTCCAAGACCATCCTGAGCGCCCTGGCCCTGACCGCAACGATCGCAGCAGCGACCGTCACCGCTGCACCAACCACGGCTGAAGCCGGCTATAAGGTCCGCAGCTACAGCTTCCATCGCATCGCTTACATCCGCCCAGTTTATCACCGCCCGGTGTACTACGCGGCTCCCGTCGCCGACTACGCTGGCAATAGCTGCGGCTATTTCTACAAGCAGTGGCAGTGGACCGGCAGCCACCACTGGAAGCACAAATATTTTGAGTGCAAGGGCTGGTAAGATTACGGCTCACGGCGCCGCCGGTTCCCAGGCAAGGGGCCGGCGGCGTTGTTTTGTGGCAGCCGTGTGCCCGCCTTTATCAACAACTACCGGCACGTCGGCGGTTGGATGGCATAGCTCTCTTCCCAATCCCGTCATATTGTTGATCGATAAGGTGAAAGCACGCGACGGCGGGTGGTGCGTTGGTAACGGGTCTGTTTAATCGAGGTTGTCCCGAGGCGTAACGCCGATTGAAGTTTGGGCCAACTGAAGTTTGGAGCCTGACCGCCTCGCATTGGGGTGGGTGCGGTTCACACCGACGCTGTTAAATAAAGGACTGGACATGGCAGAACCACAGTTCTCGACCCATCCCGACGATGATCTGCCGCGCACCATCCGGCGGGAGCGCGATGCGCGTCAACGCAATGCGGCCGGAGCCCCGCCGACACAGGGTTACAACGCCAATGCTCAAGCCCACTTGGTCCACGCCACCGACAACGCCCCAGGCGAAGGGCCGGTCGTCACGGTCACCGCACTCGATATCCCGTTTTTCCGTTTGATGGCGTTCTTCATCAAAGCCGTCTTTGCCGCAATCCCGGCCCTGATCCTGCTCGGCCTGATCTTGTATGCAGTTGGCCAGGTCGCGCAAATCTTCCTGCCCTGGCTGGTCAAAGCCAAAATCCTCGTGACATTCCACTAAAACCATATGACGGCCCCCAGTCGCTTGTCGGCACGCGGCCAACGCACACCGCCGGTTCACCACACACCGGAAATGGCGCTGCGGGGCAACCACAGACCACGCGGTCACCGCCAAATTGCGGGCACACGACCACGAGGCCTCCGGAGTCCCGTTGCCGCAGTGCCACAATCAGAGCGTCACGGACGATGCCGTTCAGGGGCAACGCCGGGCCGTCGATCGCATGCTCCGCTCGCGGCCGGCGACGTTTCGGCTGGGTCTCGCACTGCCATGCGCGGTGACTTGACCGATGAGGTGGGGTCAAGATTTGATGCGCGGCTGAAGATTTATCTGCGCCTCACCCGCCGCGCGCCAGTGCTGCGGGGCTGCCTCAATCGCGGATGCAAGCGTTGTAGCGGGCCCAGGCATAGGGGCTGCCGGTATCCAAGGCTCGCAGCTTTAACCAATAGCATTCGCGATAGCCGTAGCCATACCCGAGTCCACTCACGACCACGAAGCTGCGGCCATAACCGTGGCGATGGAAGTGGTGGCCACCGAAGCCAGACTTCACGACGAACACTTTTTTGGCTTCGGCCGGGGTTGCAAAACCGGGCGCTACGGCACTGGCGAAGACCGCCACGGCGACGGCTGCGGCTGTGAGCGATACTGATTGAATGAGGGAACGCGGCATGTCTGATACTCCGTTGGGGGCTCATACTGAGGCGCTGGGGCCGCTCTGAACCTGCTATCTCCGTCTGTGAAGGCTGCGTCTCATCAGCCTCACAACCCATCTGACGCAGCACTCCGCAGGAAGGTTCAAAGCCGCACAAAAAATCTTCTGCTGAACGGGCCGTGGGTTCGTAATCGGACCTCACGCCAACGCATCGGCGTGTCGTTTGGTTGCCGGTCGCGTCACGCTTGGCCTAGTTTAACTCTTTGACATGCAACTATTTTGGTCGTCCCGTGCGATCGGATGGCGGCTTCAGCCTGGCTATGATGGGACGAGCCACGCTGCTATGCTGGTTGGCTCGTAAACTCCAGACCGCCGCTCCATACTTAAGCATTTTGCGGTTAAGTGGAGTTCAGTTAGCCGCAGACAATGCTTCAATCCGAGAGGCTGGAGCGCAGTCGTGAGCCAGATCAGGTGGAATGCGTGCACATGTCAGCCGATCTGTCGTGCCCGTGAACGTGTCGGGCTCAGACTGTCGCAGCTTGAACCTTTTACGATGTTGCAACGACCAATGTTTCGAACCGTGCAAAACCGAGCGTGTGCCTCATGACCCAGCTCGCAGATGATCGCCAGCTGATCTTGGGTCTCGCGTCGGCAGATGAGCGTGCCCTGCGAACCTTGATCGCACGTCACCAAATGCGCGTGTTCCGCTTCATTGCCCGGATTGTCCGCAACGACGCCGTGGCCGAGGAGTTGACCAACGAAGTGTTTCTGGAGGCTTGGCGCAATGCGAAGACATTTGAAGGACGCTCGAGCCCGATCACGTGGCTCCTCTCCATCGCCCACAACCGCGCCGTCAGCTCGCTCCGCAAGCGACGCGAGCAGAGTTGGAACGAAGAGCAGGCGAACGAGATCGCTGACACCGACGATAGTCCGGAGGTCATCGCCCAGAAGACCGACAAGAGCGCAGTCATGCGCCGCTGTCTGGACGGTCTCTCGGCGGAGCACCGGACCATCATAGATCTGGTTTACTACCATGAGCAGTCAATCTCCGAGGCGAGCGCAGTGCTCGGCATCCCGGAGGCAACCGTTAAAACCCGCATGTTCTATGCCCGCAAACGCCTGTCTGAACTTTTGAAGGCGGCGGGAGTGGATCGAGGATGGCCATGAGCAAAACAACCGATATGAACGCTGAACGCGAAGAGATCGAGATGTTGCTGCCGTGGTATGTCACCGGCAAACTCGAGGCATCCGATCGTGCGCGGGTCGATAGCTGGCTGCAGCGTGCGCCGGATCTGGCACGTCAACTTGAACTGATCCGTGCCGAGCAGAGTGAGACCTTGCGCGTCAACGATGCACGGCAGGCGCCCGCGACTCTGACGGTCGAGCGGACGCTGTCGGGAGTGCAAAGTCGACACGGCACCAGCGTCGTGTCGCGCATTCAGTCGATGGTCCGAGATTTGTTTGCGATGCCGACAGCGGGTGCTGTTCGGTGGGCTGCGGCTGCGGTCGCAGTCGTCATGGTCGCGCAGGCGGTCGCCGTCGGCTATCTCCTGACGGAGCGGCAAGGGGCTGGTTACCAGCAAGCCAGTGGCGGCCAGAGCGCCGTGGCACCGGGAGCTTATGCCCTGGTCCGTTTTGCCGATGCAGCCACAGCCAAAGACATCGCGGCGGCGCTCGCTGAATTGGACATGACGGTGGTCGATGGGCCGAGGCAAGGTGCGCTGTTTCGTGTCCGTATCGGGGCTGCCACGCTGACTGAGCCTGATCGTGCTGCTCGGCGCGCGACACTGCAACGCCGCTCAGGACTGGTTGTTCTCGTTACCCCATCACCTTGAGTGCCGGAGGCCGGGCCATGTTGAAGCGCTCCATCGTTTGTCGCCTCGTCGTCACAGCCAGCCTGTTGGTGGTGGCGGTGACTGCGTCTGTCGCGGCTGAACGCCCGCGGCCCGGGATGGCGTTTCTGGGTGGCAGCGAAAAGCCTGGTGTGCTCAGGATCAAGGACGCCCAAACCACAGTGCCGCGACGTCCCGCCACGCGCCTCGGACAAAGGTTGCCAAATCCGGATAGCCCTAAGAACCTGCCGAAACCTGGCGCGAACCCCGGCGCTGGCGATGTGTCGGCGTCGCCACGTCGGCCGCCTCGGAATGAGCCGGTGAAACCATCGGTGCGGTTGGTGTGCGACGGCGGCCGAGTGGTG
>JAYSUN010000219.1:0-5059 GCA_043719045.1 Hyphomicrobiaceae bacterium
GCCCGTGGCCTGTACGACAAGGTTGCGACCAAATCCCCGTTTATTCAGTACAGGCGGTAGGTCACAGAATTCTGCGTGCAACGTGGCTGAGCCAAAGCCCAGCAAATCAGCTAACGTCCAAGACCTGAGACAACTTTGCGTCTTGCGATTTGATCGACAAGCACGCCCCGACTGTGGACACTGCTATGCTCTTCCCGGATCTCACGCCCGACTTGAAGGCCCAGTTGCCAGACCTGCGGGGGCGCCTGATCGCGAATTCAGCCATGGCCGATATTACGTGGTTCCGAGTTGGCGGCCCGGCACAAGTGCTGTTCACGCCGGCTGATGAAGCGGATCTGGCCTATGCCTTGAAGCGGATCCCGATGGACCTGCCGATCTTCGTGGTCGGCCTGGGGTCAAATCTGCTCGTCCGCGACGGGGGTGTTCCCGGCATCGTCATTCGCTTGGGCCGGGGCTTTGGCGAAATCACGGTCGAGGCCGGCCAACGGTTGCGCGCCGGCACAGCTGTTCCCGATGTCAAAGTTGCGCGTGCGGCCGCCGATGCGGGCATCGGAGGGCTGTCATTTTACCGAGGTATTCCTGGCTCCATCGGTGGCGCGTTGCGCATGAACGCCGGCGCTCACGGCGGGGAAACCAAAGATGGATTGGTCGAGGCCCGCGCCGTCGACCGGCAAGGTAACATCCATGTCCTCTCGCTCGCCGATATGCAGTTCGAATATCGCCACAGCGGCATCCCCAAGGACTGGATATTCACCGAGGCAGTCTATCAGGGTCCGCCGACCGATACCGCCGAGATCCAAAAGCAGATGCAGGAAGTCGCGGATTACCGTGAGCGCGTCCAGCCCATCAAAGAGAAGACTGGCGGCTCAACCTTCAAGAATCCGCCGGGGCATTCGGCCTGGAAATTGATCGATGCAGCCGGCTTGCGTGGGTTTCGTGCGGGCGGCGCCAAAGTGTCGGAGATGCATTGCAATTTCTTGATCAATGATCAAGGTGCGACCGGTGAAGACATCGAAACACTTGGCGAAACCGTGCGCGCCCGGGTGCTGGCGAATAGCGGAGTTGCGTTGCAATGGGAGATTATCCGCCTGGGTCTTGCTCTGCCGGGACGAAAGACCGGGGACGCGCTGGCGGTGGGCACTCTGTGATGGCGCCAAATCCGACCGTTCCCATTTTGACAGTCGACGCGATGACTGCCTATTACGGTCACGCTCAGATCCTCTTCGGTGTGTCGTTGACTTTGGTCCGCGGTGAAGTTGCAGCCCTGTTGGGTCGCAACGGTGCCGGTAAATCGACGACGCTGAAAGCAGTCATGGGACTCGTTGAACGGAGCGCTCAAACACTGACCTACGACGGCACCGACATCGGCGTGTTGCCAGCGTATCGAATCGCGCGCTTGGGGCTGGGCTACGTCCCCGAAGAGCGACGCATCTTTACCGACCTCTCGGTCGAAGAGAATCTGGAGGTTGGTCGCCAGCCTGCCCGGGATGGCCGACCGCCATGGACACCCGAACGTCTGTTCGAGTTCTTTCCGAATCTGGCCGAGATGCGTCATCGCCGCGCCAGCCAAATGTCTGGTGGCGAGCAGCAGATGCTGACCATTGCCCGGACCTTGATGGGCAATCCGGCGGCGGTGCTTTTGGATGAGCCGTCCGAGGGACTTGCGCCCGTGATTGTCGAACAGATGGCCGTCGCGGTGAACGCCATGAAGCGCGAAGGCATTGCCGTGCTCCTGTCAGAACAGAACCTTGCATTTGCCGCAGCCGTGGCTGACCGGGTTCTCGTCATTGACAAAGGCGCCATCCAGTTTACCGGCACGATGCGCGGCTTGCTGGCCGACGCGGCACTGCGTGATCGATATCTTGGTGTTTAATTCCATCTTTGTTCTCGGTGCTCCCAGGCCACTCAGGATGTCACCAAGGCGCAGGTAAGGCCGTGGCAATTGTTGCGGGACTCGCCTATACGACGGATTCAAGACATGCGCAGGCAAGTCACGAGCAAGTCATGAGGCAGTCATGGTCGATGCAGCGGCATGGTCTCCCGAACCCAGTCCAACCGGGGACGATGACCACGTGCACGAGGAATGTGGCGTCTTCGGCGTCTTCGGCCATCCTGAGGCAGCGGCCTTGACCGCACTAGGCCTGCACGCTTTGCAACACCGCGGCCAGGAGGGTTGCGGCATCGTCACTTACAATGGCAAAGGCTTTAACCAAGAGCGCCGCCTCGGCTTGGTGGGCGACAACCTCAACTCCGCTGACGTCATCCGCCGGCTTGAAGGCTCCATCGCCATTGGCCACAATCGCTATTCGACGACGGGTGGCGATTTGCTGCGCAATGTGCAGCCGTTTTTTGCCGATCTTGATACCTGTGGATTTGCGCTGGGCCACAATGGCAATCTGACCAACGCCCGGATGATCCGTCGCGACCTGATTGCAGCCGGTGCGATGTTTCACGCCACTTCGGATACCGAGGTGATCCTGCACTTGATTGCGCGTTCGCGGAAACGCCGCATTGTTGAACGCTTGGTTGACGCGCTGTGGCAGATTGAAGGCGCTTATGCGCTTGTTTGCCTCACGAACGAAATGCTGATCGGCGCCCGCGATCCCGTGGGCATCCGCCCGCTCATGCTGGGCCGTCTCCCCAATGGCGGTTATGTCCTCGCTTCAGAAACCTGTGCCTTCGACATCGTTGGTGCCGAATTGGTTCGCGAAGTCGAGAACGGCGAAATCGTCACCATCACCAAGGATGGCGTCGAGAGCCACCGGCCTTTCCCGAAGCGCCCGGCGCGCCCGTGTGTCTTCGAATACGTCTATTTTTCGCGACCCGACTCAGTCTTGGGCGGGCGGCAAGTCTACAATGTCCGGCGCGCCATGGGGGCTGAATTGGCCCGTGAATCGCCCGCAGATGTCGATGTGATCGTGCCAATTCCAGACTCGGGCGTGCCGGCTGCCATCGGCTTTGCCAATGCCGCTGGCGTGCCGTTTGAACTTGGTATCATCCGCAATCATTATGTCGGCCGGACCTTTATCGAGCCGGAGCAGCGGATCCGTCAGCTCGGCGTCAAACTGAAACATTCAGCCAATCGCGCCATCGTCCGCGGCAATCGTATTGTTCTTGTTGACGACAGCATCGTTCGCGGCACGACGTCCAAAAAGATTGTTCAGATGATGTTCGAAGCTGGTGCTCGTGAAGTGCACATGCGGATCACGTCGCCGCCGATCAAGTACCCGGATTTCTATGGCATCGACACACCACGCGTGAAGGATCTGTTGGCGGCCAACATGACCGTTGAGGAAATGCGCTCGTATGTCGGGGCGACATCGCTGGCATTCCTGTCTGTCGATGGTCTTTATCGGGCGTTGGGTTATGATTGCCGGGATGCGAGAAATCCAGCGTTCACCGATCATTGCTTTACCGGCGACTACCCGACGCGCCTTGTCGATCTTGAGGGTGTGACTCAAAATCAGCAGATGTCGCTGTTGGCAGAGGTGCGATAAGGCAGTCGCGCACCGTGAGGTTCGCTCATGACAGTTTCGCCGTCGATCGTTCAGCGCCTGAAACTCTGGGCGGGACTGCTGCGCGTTGAACTCGTTGCCGTTGCCAGGGCGGCGCGGGATCCAAGAACCCCTTGGGCTGCGCGCCTGCTGGCAGTGCTGGTCGTCGCTTACGCAGCCAGCCCGATCGATCTGATCCCCGACTTCATTCCAGTGCTGGGTTTGCTGGATGATCTCATCTTGATACCCTTAGCTCTCGCGCTGGTGCTCCGATTGATCCCACCGGAGGTGATCGCCGAGCATCGCGCAGCCGCAGCCAACGAGCGCCATCTCCAACCCAGCCCATTGGGACTTGCGATCGTTGTTGCGATCTGGGTTGCGGTGCTGGTGGCCTTGGCGGTGTGGATGAAACAGCGGGTCTGAACGGCTCATGGGGCAAGGCCCAAATGGTGACGATACGCAGCGATCACAGCCGTTTCGACGGCTGCTTCGGTAAAACCGCTGAGTACACGCGCGCGCGCAGAACAGGCCAACGTCGCGCGCAAGTCGGGCGTTGCCAATAGTTGCGACAAAGCCTCTGCCAACGCGATCGCATCACCCGGCGGCACGACCAAACCATCCACGCCATTGCGAACAAAACTCCGACAGCCCGGCACATCCGTCACGACCAACGGGCGAGCGCACGCGGCCGCCTCAAGCATCGAGCGGGGCATGCCTTCCCCACCCAGCGACGGCGCAACGAAGATGGTCGAAGCGCGCCAGATGGTGCGAACATCGCTGACGTGCCCGTGCCACGTCACAAGTCCCTCGGCTTGCCATGCCACCATGGTCTCGCGCGGTAAGGCGTCGGGATTCGCCGGATCGATCCGGCCATAGAGATGGACGTCCGGGTTGAACCCGCGTGCCCGCAGCAAACGCGTGGATTCTACGAGAACTTCGATGCCCTTGGATTTAATCATCCGACCGGCAAAAGCAATCCGTGGCGGGTCCATCGTCGGCAACGGCATGGCCGCGAAATGTACGGGATCAACACCTGCACCTCCGAGAATAGTTGCGCGCGATCCGGGATCGGCACCGAGCTGCGTCACCAGTGTGAGATCATCCGCATTCTCGACAAACAGCTGCGTGTTCGGACGTTTCAAGCTGCGGCCAATCACGCCGAGCGCAAGTCGCCGGATGATCTGGGTCCTTGCCGACGGTGCAACTGCGAGCAAGCCAAGCCCGGTCAGATGCAGTGCGAGGGGGACTTGATGGTGCGCGCGCAACGCCAGCGTGCCCAGGATGATCGGCTTCAGTGCAACCAGATGCACCGCGCTCGGACGTTCACGAGTGAGCACAGCTGCGAGTTTTTTCGTGGTCCCGGCGACAGCGAGCGGATTGGTTGATTTGCGCTCGTAGTCAAACGCGATGACGCGGACACCTAGGTCGGTGACCTCGGCGACGCGGCCCGTGTCGTTGGTCACAACCACAACCGCATCGGTCACGCTCTGCAGTGCGCGGATCAGTGGTTTGAAATGCGAGAGGACGAACCAATCCTCAGTCACGCATAGAGCAATTTTTGGCAC
>JAYSUN010000220.1:0-5051 GCA_043719045.1 Hyphomicrobiaceae bacterium
TAGAGGCTGATCGCGAGGTCTTCGACAAATGCACCGAGACAATCATTCGGCAAGTTGGCGACGTCGCGCGCATGGTCGATGAATTCTCGTCTTTCGCACGGATGCCAAAGGCTGAGATGATGGAGATGGATCTGCGTGAAGCGTTGAAGGATCCCGTCAACTTGTTCCAAATGGCGTCCAATGGCACGTATCAGCTGGTGGTCGACCAAGGCCAAACCCCGATTATGATGATGGCCGATCGGCGGCTGTTGTCGCAGGCACTGACCAACCTGATCAAGAACGCGACCGAAAGTGTGCAAACGCTTGCTGAAAGCAGGGATAAACCGGAAGGCTATCAGGGTCGTGTTGAACTGACCTTGCGTCGCGAACGCGAAATGGCGATCATCGAAATTCTCGACAATGGCCTCGGCTTACCGAAACAAAATCGCGCGCGTTTGCTTGAGCCTTACGTCACGACCAAAGGCGCCAAAGGTACCGGCCTGGGTCTGGCTATCGTGCAAAAAATCGTCGAGAGCCATGGCGGAACGCTATCGCTGGAAGACGCACCGCCAGCAGAGGGCCGAACCCGCGGCGCACTGCTTCGCATTACCCTGCCGGCACCGACCACAATCGCGGTGCAGGAAACCAAGAGTCAGCTGTCTGCCCTGACTGAGGCCGCGCGGGCCTCAGGAATGGCGGCATCATGAACACCCCCGGACTTCACAAATTCTCATTACAGTATCAAGGAGCGAAAGATGGCGTCTGACATCCTGATCGTCGACGACGAAACGGACATCCGCGAGCTCATCTCGGGTCTGCTGGAAGACGAAGGGCACCGCACGCGGCTGGCCCGCGATAGCGACGAAGCGTTGACGGCCATCGAACAACGCCGCCCGCAATTGGTCGTGCTCGACATCTGGCTGCAGGGCTCACGCCTTGATGGCCTTGAAGTGTTGAGCGTGATCAAGAAGGCCCACCCGGACTTGCCAGTGGTGATTATTTCTGGTCACGGCAACATCGAAACAGCAGTGACCGCTATCCGGCGCGGTGCCTACGACTACATTGAAAAGCCGTTCAAGGCCGATCGCTTGTTGCTTGTGGTGTTGCGCGCGCTGGAAGCCTCCAAACTGCAGCGCGAGGTGAAGCAGCTGCGTGAACGCGCCGCGGTTTCATTCGATATGATCGGCACATCTGCTGCTATGGGCCAGCTCCGCTCCAGCATTGAACGGGTCGCACCGACCAACAGCCGGATCTTGATCCGTGGTGCCGCCGGCTCCGGCAAAGAGCTTGCCGCTCGCATGATCCACGCCAAATCGTTGCGCAAGGATGGTCCCTTTGTCGTCATGAATGCGGCGGCGATGGCCCCTGACCGCGTCGAGGAGGAGTTGTTCGGCACCGAAGACATGGCCGGGCCGCGTAAGGTTGGCGCCCTCGAGGAAGCCCACGGCGGCACACTCTACATTGACGAAGTGGCCGACATGCCGTTGGAGACACAGGGCAAGATTTTACGGGTGCTCGTCGAGCAAAAGTTCCTGCGCATTGGCGGCGCTCAGAAAGTTGCGGTCGACGTGCGCGTCGTCACCTCAACGTCACGCGATATCGAGCGCGACATGCAGGACGGCCGCTTCCGCGAAGACCTTTACCATCGCCTCAATGTGGTGCCGCTGCGCGTACCCTCAATGGCCGAACGCCGTGACGATATCCCAGCGTTGATCCATTACTTCGTCGATCAAGTCGCCTCCTCGTCAGGACTGTCCCCACGCAAAATCGGCGAGGATGCTGTTGCCATTCTGCAGACCCACGACTGGCCCGGCAACGTGCGCGAACTGCGCAACAACATCGAGCGGTTGTTGATCCTGTCAGGGGGTGAGCCTGGGTCTGTCATTACCGCGGACCAACTGCCAGATGAGATCGGTTCGAACGTTCCGCTGCCGATGAACGGGGGCGCCGAACATCTGATGTCGTTGCCGTTGCGCGAGGCGCGCGAAATCTTCGAGCGTGAATACTTGCTCGCGCAAATCAACCGCTTCGGCGGCAACATCTCGCGAACGGCTGAGTTCGTGGGCATGGAGCGCTCAGCCCTGCATCGCAAACTTCGCGCCCTCGGCGTCTCCTCAGATCAGCGCAGCGGTGTGCCACTGACGATCGGCGGCGTTGAAGCTCGCGGTGCATGATGTTTCGGCAGACAGCCGATTATCGGTCGAAGGTCGGTCATATGCTGGTGACCGACCATGCTCGTCACCTGGATCTCCGCTTGCAGTCGTCGACCCGGCCGCTCGCAATCTCAACGAGAGTGTTACAGCGACGCTGAAGTGGCTGTGCCGCGTTTGCTCAAGCGTGCCGGAGCCGGACAGCGCAGGATGCCTGATGGGCAGCCGTCACTCGTCGGAAATTTGCCAGCCGGTTCCGGTCCCGATTTTTGGCCTTACTTTTCGCGCTTGACCTTTCTGGCCGCACCGCTATTCATGCGCTTGCTTTGGACTACCAGCCAAGCACACGTTGCAGTCCTCGACTGTGTCGTGACGACTTCGATGCCCAGATGGCGGAATTGGTAGACGCACTAGCTTCAGGTGCTAGCGCTAGCAATGGCGTGGAGGTTCGAGTCCTCTTCTGGGCACCATCTCATGTCTCGATGTGGAGCGCGTAAGATGCTGAATTTATTGAATTTATAGACTGTACTTGCATCGCGTCCTCAACCCGCTTCCCCGCTTTTACCTCACTTTGAATCTGCTGCATGAACGTCGTCCCGACGTCGTGCACTGCGCGGGTGACCTCGCGCTGTTCGAGACCTGACCCTTCTCAGGTGGAAAGCGCTCTAGTGTGGTCCGAGGTTGGGTAGCGGGCTTCGCCCCGATCGCGGACCGAGACGGTCTGCTGCAATGAACCGCTCGGTGGGCGTGAGATCAATCTCGAGTACGTTCGACATCACCTCCGCCGCCAGCGGTCCGCCCTTGCTCTCTGCTGGCGAGCCGGGTTTCAGTCGGAAGTCATCACCACCCATGAAGCCAGGATCGTTGTTTGGATGTGAGATGATCTTCTCAGCACCAAAAACCGCACCTTTGTGGAACGTGCCGGGCGACATCCAGTTGATACCAAGCGTGATTTTCTCTTTGCCGCAGTAGCCAAGTCGGATCGGTGGGACGCGCGCACCTGGTACCTGCGGCAAAACCGCAATGATGTTGTTGCGCATGTCGATCGTGCCGGCAAGATCAGTCGCAGGACACTCATAGCCGCCCCACGTCGCATTGAAGATCGTATATGGTGCAGCATCAGTCCGCTCTGAAATAATGACCACGGTATTTTGATAGAATGAAGTTTGGCTCCAGTGAGCGTCGCGCGGCCTTTGTTGGCTTGGTGATCTTCATTCCAATGAATGATGTTGGGAGATTTCACGCCCTTTGACCTGATGACATTGCCGTAAATGAAAGTCTGCTTGTACTCCTCCTTGTGGCCCACGCTGTTCCACGAGTTCTCCGGTTCCACGAGGTCAATATCCCAACCCGCGGGCGACTGCTCGATGGTGTTGAACCGGACGATGGTTCCGACCGACCGATCCTTGATCTGACTGCCGAGTGAACCCGGTCTCTGCGGGCCAAACCGGTTGTACTCAATCCTTACGCGATCAGACTCTGTGTAGACTTGATGTTCAAAGTAGCTTCTAGGATTACCGTTGTTGTAGATGTGGTTGCCGATGATGACTGTATTGGTCTGCAGGGCCGACCACCATTCTGGGCCTGACCCGTCGCCAGTCCAGTTGTAGAAGCCTTGTCCGCAGTTGGTCAGTACATTGTTGCGAACCACGAGATGTTGGACGGAACGCGCATAAATGCACGCGGCAAAGCCGTCGTAGGTGACCGATGCGCCGTTCTCGGCGGTAAACCGATACGCGCTGAAACCATCCTGCACCTGCAAGTTGGCGATCTCTATGTATCCTGGCGGCAACCTGCTCGCGCCGCCGTCGACGCCAGAATTGATGGCTATCTGAATCACCCCAAATCTTTGGACGACCTGCGGATCCTGCCAGCGATAGCGCATGTTTTTGCTGGTCACGGCACCGTCGCCCGAAATGATTGGAAGCTGGCCATTTGGCCCAGGGACACCCAAAACCCGGATCCATTGATCCAGCGTACCGCGACCTGAAATGAGTATCTTTTCTCGGTACGGGCGGTCACGGTGATGAATGAAGACCGTATCACCAGGTCCCAATTTGTACCAGGGGACGTCACCGATGTTCTCAAATGGCTGGCTTGGACCAACGTTGTAGGCAGTGCCCTTGCCCTCGGGCACACCGGTCGCCGTTGTGCAGGGGTCCAACCGGTTCCCGACGGCAGCAGCGGCTGCTGGGGTCACGCCGACACACTGCGCGGTCGCCGGGGCTGCACCAAACAACATGGCAAATAGGGCAGTTAAAGTAACCCAGTTGGTTGCCAACATCTGCGAACTCCACTGATCAATCGGAGGTATCATGTTCGAAATGTCATGTCGTGATCGTGCCTCGGCGATGGACGAGAAAGCGCCGCTCCAAAGCAAACCATGAGAATGCGGCTAACGCGACAACCGATGCGAACACGCCGACAGCCGCCAACACTGGCGCTGCAGCGAACCAGCCCAAAGCTATTGCAACCTGCAAAATGGGCCAGTGAAACAGATAAATGCCGTAAGAGAGATCGCCGTAACGGCCGACATTGGCGAGTTTCGGACACGCGATCGCGGTCCAGTAGACAATGATACCAACGGCCAGAGGTGCCACGATCTCATGCACCAGGCCGCCACTCCACGCATATGCCGCGATGGCAACGATCGCCATCACCAGTGGTGGTGGTGCAAGACCCTGCCGCGTCCGCTGATACGCCATCGCACCGAAGAGGAAAAACGATAGTTGCCCCGGCGCTTGAATGGCCAACTTCGACCAAAGGTAGTTACCACTGATCTGGCCGATGAGTTCGAATCCGACGCGCCAAGCGAGTGAGGCTAACAAAAGTCCGGTCCAGATCCGCCAATGCCCAAGGCGCTGGCCAAGCCAAGCGATGGCGGGAACCATGCAATAGAATGCAACTTCAATCTTGATTGTC
>JAYSUN010000023.1:0-6643 GCA_043719045.1 Hyphomicrobiaceae bacterium
GATATTCTAAATTGATGAAAGAGTTTCCAAATGCAAATTTCGGATATTTAACCTATAAAGCCGAGGTCGAACGCCACCTCACAACCACAGCGACGAACCTCCAGTTGCGCAACGACTACGCGGCTAAGGCGCGGCCGATATATCCACTGATCGATACGCTTAAGCAAGCAGTTGGCGGCTATGTGCATCAAACCGAGCGTACAAGGGAAATCATGCAAGCGTGGACGATTAGCAGTTGGAGTTCCTGACTGAATTACAGGAAGGCTACTTTAAGTGGCTTAGAAAATTGCCTAGCTAATCCGTCAACGCCGCTCGTTCGAAATTGTTGGAGAGGCTATTGCCGCGTTAATGGATCTGCGCTGGAGATTTCGTTGACGGCGTCTCGTATAGTGGCAACGCGCTCGAGCAAATTTGCGACGGACAACATCCCCATTTTCTCCCAACCGTGGCGGTTGTTTTGGGGCATCACGACAGGGTGGGTAGTAGGCCAACGGCACGTGTTGATCTCACGACGTCGGCAATCGATTGGTGCGGCGCGTTTGTGTGAGGTGCTGCGGTGTTCCCAGCAAAAAGCGCTCTATGCGCTGCTCAATTATTTTTCTGTCGCGGCCAAAGCAGATGCGGCTGTTGGCAATCAGTCGTTCTGGATGACGATAACGCGCGTCTAAAGGCTCGAACAGATTGAAAGCACGCGGTTGATCGAGGGCGTGCCCATCAAACAAGCGGGCGATACCCTGAAAGTTATCTAGCCCAGTAAGTTCGGAAGGATTACGAAATCCGAGATTGCGTGCAACGAGTTCGGCGTCGTCGGCGCCGAGCCGGAAAGCGACGATGGATGCGGCGGTACCAATTACGGCTTTGCGCAGTGGATCGCTCAATTGGCCAATGTATTGGTGGCTGAGTGTTAGCGACAGACCGTACTTGCGAGCTTCGGATAAAATCAGGGCAAAGCTATCTGTGGCGTAGGACTGAAACTCATCGGCGTAGAGATAAAACGGACGGCGATCAGACTCTTTTAAACTGCCGCGCGTGAGCGCCGCCTGGGCAATCGCCGTGACCAGTAATGCCCCGAACAGGGCTGCCGTACTTTCGCCGAGGACCCCTTTGGATAGGTTCACGATTAGGATACGACCGTCATCCATCATCCGGCGCAAATCGAAAGAACGGATCGGTTGCGCCACCATATTGCGCAGTGCCGGTGTGGCAAGCACGCGACCAACTTTGTTGAGCACCGGCGCGATGGCCTCTGAACGGAAGCCGCGGTCATAGCCCTCATACTCAAGCTGCCAGAATTGCCGAACAACGGGATCGGCGACGTGCGCCACACATGCCGCCCGAAAGCTGCTGTCCTGCAGCAATTTCGGCAAACCCAGAAGCGTCTGGCCGGGAACCTCCATCAGGGTGCGCACAGCGTTGAGCATGATCCATTCGAGGCGTGGCCCCCAGCTGTCTGGCCAAACATGATGAAAAGCTGCGACCACGCTTTCGGCAACGAATGGACGTTGTGCAGGCTGCACTTCGGCCAACAGATTGAAGCCGATGGGTCGGTCGAGATCAGCTGGATTCAGATAGACCAACTGGTGGGCACGGTGCGGTGGGATCATCGAGAGCACCGATTGTGCCAGATCACCGTGCGGGTCGATCAGCGCGACGCCACGGCCAATGGCAAGGTCTTGAGTGATGAGATGATGCAGCAGCGATGATTTGCCGGTGCCGGTTTGGCCGACAACATAGAGGTGGCGCCGACGAGAAGCGACGGACATGAGTAAAGGCTGGCCGTAGGCGGTCGTGCCGATCATGCTGTTCTTGGATGGATCAAACATCATAAGAAGAGAGAACAAAGTCGCACCACGGAGTGAGCCCCCGTGTCCGACACAACGTCAGCAAGACGTCGCACCGAGGCGCTGGACGCATTCGGGCATCTGACGCCAGTGCCGACACAAGCATCTGCGCTTTTGCCGATCGGCAGGCTCGCCGGAGGCTCGCTCCGATGAGCGACGAAAAACGAACTCCGGCAATCCGATGGTCACGGGCGTGCTGCGGTAGAGTTCATGACGTAACTTACTAGTGTAGCGCGCCGCAGCGATGAACCGGCACGCACTTGTCCACACATAGCGGTACTTTCGAGGCCTCTCCGGAACCTCTCCCATGTCCTACCATAACCAGCTCGACGCCGGCGGGCCTCCGGCCGGGGCCTTTTCGGTTCTTGGCCGTTGGCACGTTTGCAAAATCGCTGAGCCCTAAAACTCTTCTCCCGCTCGGGCTCGACAATCGTCGCAATACGCTTACATCCGCCCCCATGTCGGCCGCCGTTCCTTGTCGCCAACCGATGACGCACATCGAAACGTTCGTGCATCGTGGGCGAGACCGGCCGACTCCATGCGTTGACCCGGCGGAACGGCATGACATGATGATGGGCCCAGAATGGATTGACGTTCCAAGGGCGAAGCGAGCTCGAAGTGTCGTCGGCAGCTTCAATTGCGAGCGCAGCGGGAGCTCTCCGCGTCTTGTCTTTGAGTGTGAATAAGCGAACCGAAAAGGCATGGAGTCGGGCGGTCACGCCCGACATGGGGGCGGCACAAATCCTTAACAATACGTAAGAATTGAAACGCCTGCCGGGGGATATCGAAACCCCCATCTTTTCACCCGTCACAACGACGACGAAGACGACCAACTGTTCTTTTCCTAGGGGTTCTGAATTGGCTCTTTGGAGCCTCAGAAAAGAGTATTTTTGTTTTGAGTATTCTTACCTGAGTATTCTTCTATAGAGTGATCGGCCACATCTGCCGAACCAGGCCGGCAAGGCTTGCCGTTCAAGACCGGCAAATTCTGCCGGTCAGGAGCGGCGGGGTGTGCTCTTAGAGCCAGACGGCTTCTTGGTCACGGTAAGATAGAGTTTGTAGAGGTTGGTTTTGCCGAGACCACGTTGCGTAATTTCAAGGTAACCGGCTGATTCGAGCTCTTTGAGGTAGGTCCGCACACTGCGTTCACCGGCACCCATATCGCGGGCAAGAGTGGCTTGTCCGGGGAAGCAGGCATCCTGATGCCAGGCATAGCGCAGCAGCATCGCATACGAGAGTTTGGCGCCAACCGACAGGATCGGTTCGGTCAGGATGAAGTTTGGAACCTGGGTGAACCCGTGGCGTGTTGCAGGGTCGGCGCCGACCAGCTCGATGTTGCGCAGGGTGTTTGCCAGTGCTGATCCAATGTGCTCCATAGTTTGCTCTCATTGTAGCAACGCTGCGAGAGCAGACCAAAGAGATTGATAGGGGAACGGGGGATAACACAGCGGCGCATTTTCGCGCTTAGCTCGTCAGGCCGACACTGCTAAAAATCCAATGCACAATGGCGCTGGAAAGAGGTGTAAAGGCTTGGGGGTATGCGAACAATAAAAGTGACAGCACAATCGCTGTGAGCCCGATGATGAATTTTGAAAACAACATTTTTATATTCTAGCACTTTGGAGTGCGGCGTGCGAACCAGCTACGGCCAAGAAGGGTTGCGGATTTGACAGATGGGCACTCTGTGGTGTGATACTGACTTGGATTTTATGGTAGAGCAGAGCTTTAAAAGCGCAAAACAGACCACGTCGCACAATATATGTTTTACGACACTGCGGTGCGTTTTAAACGAAAGGTATTTCTCAACAAGCCTTTTTCGGATTGCTCGCATGAGTATATCAGGGCGCCTGGCGGAACCTAACGCGCTATCAACAGCGCTATGTGCTTGCTAGCCCCCGAGCGGTGGCGCTTCGAGCTAGCATACAGCCCGTACCTGCTAGCTGCAGACCAGAAAAAACTTTTGAATTATTTTTTACTCTCCCCTGTCTACCTGATTTTTCCACGGTTTGTCTTCCCTGGAGGGTGACCCACTTAGACCTGGTCACCGCGCGGCGTGTCGCGACTAGGTTCAGAGTTCGAACGACTGTTCTGTCCAGGCATGCCGAGTAAAGGTCCGAGCATGCGTTGCAGACCTTGGACGAGCACGTTGGTCTCACGGTCTCGCTCAAGCAGCGCGTCGATTTGCTGGTCCTTCTTGTCGACTTGATTGCGCAGAAAGGCGTTCTCGGCCTCGATGCGCTCGACATAACGTGGCGACAGGCTGGGGTCTGGCACGACATGTCGCGGTTGGTCGTGATTTGTCTGGGCTGGTTCCAGTGTGTTGGTCGCCTCTGGTCGCTGGGCATTCAGAGCCTCTGTTGCCGGGATTGGCCCATGTGGCGACTCGTTGTGTCGTGGTGTTTCATGCTTTGTCGCGTCATGCCCCGACATACGACTGTCGTGCCCCGTCGCACCTTGAAATGGAGCTCTATAGATGGGCGACACGCGGTCGCCGCCCCGGTCGACTGGTCGCGACATGTCGTGACGGGTCGTGTACTCGGCCATCTCGGCAATTTGGGCGATGTGGCGCGATACTGAATAAGGCGCGACATAGTACTTGTCGCCCAAGGCGGTGGCTATTTTCTGGGCATCCAGGTGGCCCGAGGCGCAGTAGCGCTGCAAGGTTCTTATGGTGCGAGGGTAACCGGCTCCAGCATAACGGTCGGCAACGGCTTCTATTGATAAAGAGTATTCGTAGTCGGGGCCTGTCGCGTCTGGTCGTCGAATGTCGTTCATATGTCGCCAGCATAGCACGGGCGACCTGTCGCGACGGGACGCGTTGTCCACAGTACCCTGGAGAACCCAGGCGGGACGAGAGAGCACCAACGAGCGACAGCGGCTGCCAGCGAAGTTAGACTGCCGGTCATGCGGGTGGGGCCGAAATCTGCTAAGGTGGGGCGTCGTATGAAGCTATCAAAAACCAACTATCTGATCTGGCGGGATTGTCGGCACAACGCTTGGCTCAAGGTCCATGAGCCGGAGATTTATCGTGCCAAACCACTTTCGGTGTTTGACCAGTCGATCATCGAAACCGGTAACGAAGTCGACGCCCTGGCGCGGCAGTTGTTCCCAGGTGGGGTGGAGATCGAGCGCGACGGCTTTGCCGCAACGCGCGAGCACATCGCCAAGCGGACACCGATTTTGTATCAACCGGTTTTTGCCACAGACCAACTCACCACGGCCTGCGATATCCTGGTGTGGAATGGCACGAGCTATGATCTCTATGAAGTAAAGGCCTCTACCAGCGGCGAGGACAAGACGGCCAAGAATGATCTCTATGGTCACGACCTCTGCTTCCAGACGCATCTGCTCCGACAGCTCAAAGTGCCACTCGGCCGACTGATGCTGGTCCGTCTCAACAGCGACTATATCCGAAGCGGCGCCCTCGATCTCGAGGCCCTGTTCACACGCGAAGACTTCACAGATCGGGTTGACGATGTACTACCTGACATTGCTCTCGAAGTCCTTCGCGCCTGTGCCGACCTTGATTTGCCGCATCATCTGCCTTCACCCTGTGACTGCATGTTGAAAGGCCGCAGTTCGCATTGCACCACATTTGCGCACACCAATCCGCAGGTGCCGGACTACAGTGTGCATGACATCGCCCGCATCGGCGCATCGAAGAAGAAGCTGGCGAGCCTCATCGAACTTGGCGTCCTCACTGTCGCCGAGGTGCCGGATGATTTCGAACTGTCAGACATTCAAACGAACCAGGTCGCCGTCGCCAAATCGCAGCGGCCAATCATCGACGCGCCAGCCATCGCTGGCTTTCTTGCGGGCGTGCAGGAGCCAGTCGCGTTCCTCGACTACGAAACATTTCCGGCGGCGCTGCCCCGCTTCGACGGTTACATCCCGTTTGACCAGATCCCATTTCAGTTCTCGCTCGATGTGATTGCCGGTGGCGAGCTCACGCATCACGAATTCCTATTCACAGAAAATGCCAAACCAGACGAAGCCTTTATCGCAGCACTCGATCTCTATCTGCCTGACACAGGATCAATCGTGGTCTGGAACAAGACCTTCGAGACTGGCATCAACACCAAACTGGGTCGTCGCAATCCGCAAGCCCAGGCGCTGCTGGAGGGCATCAACAGCCGCATCGTCGATCTCGAAGATGTCTTCAAAAAGCAGATGCTGGTGCATCCGGGGTTCAAGGGGCGCACATCCATCAAGATGGTGTTGCCGACGTTGGTGCCGACGCTCAGCTACAAGGCGCTCGCGATCCAAGAGGGTGCGACGGCCAGCGACACGTGGAATAAGATCGTGTCGGGCACCTTCGATGCCGCAACGACAGAACAAAAGCGCCAAGACCTGCTGACCTATTGTGCGCTCGACACCCGCGCCATGGTGGAAATCTGGCGGGCACTGCGCGACATCGTTTCTGGCGCAGCACGGCACGTCGCGGCCTGACGGATTGCTTCGCATCACGGCAACGTGATTGATAGGCACACCGCGCAACGCCCACGAACGACGACAATCGCGGCGGCATTTGCCGCACGGTGCAATTGGACGACACTACCATCAGATGACAGTCCTCACCAACGAGAGGACAGCATCATGATCCATGCCTCATTGTATTCGAGCCGTTCGGAAGAGTGGCCGACGCCGGGCGACTTCTTTGCCAAGCTCGATGCGGAATTTCACTTCACGCTCGATCCCTGCACCAGCGTCGAAGCAGCCAAGTGCGCAAAGTTTTATACCAAGGAGCAGGACGGCCTGGCGCAGGATTGGGGACAGGAAACTGTGTTCTGCAATCCGCCCTA
>JAYSUN010000221.1:0-5045 GCA_043719045.1 Hyphomicrobiaceae bacterium
GCCCGCAGGCTCGCCACCCGCTACGACAAAACCGCCGACAGCTACCTCGGCTTCGTCCACATCGTCTCAATCCGCCTGTGGATGCGTGAATTTGTCAACCCTTCCTAATAACATAGCGTTTCCCATTGACCCGCGATAGATTCTTTTCGATATGTAACAACAGGGGGAAGCGGGTGCGCTACGAGACGATTCATTTGATTGAGAGTGGGTGCTTTTCACCTAAATCAGCTTGTAATGTTCCTGCCGCGTGGGACTGCTGAAGGCCGCTATGGCGACCTTTCATACAGAGCTTGCAGCCAGCCCAGACCGCCTTGGTGCCATGAAGGCCCTTGTCGAGCGCCTAAAGGTTCGAGCCTTGGGCGTCCCAGCGCGATTCAGCGAGGCGGGGCGCAACTACGAAGATGAGAAGAACCTCGACGCAACCTTTTGGGAAGCGGTCGCCGATTTTCTCTTAGGCCCTGGATCCGCGTTGGAGTTGTTGGAAGTCGAAGAGCCGATTTGCATTCTTAGCCGGACATTCCAGCGAAATGGTCCCATCGTCAGCAATGTCCGCCGCCAACACGGTCGAGCGATAAAGCACGGCGACTTCGTGAGCATGCTGATGAAAGACGGCTTGTCTCGCAAGAAGGCAGAAGAAAAAGTAGAAAAGCTGGTTCGCGCCACGGCTGGACGGGTCCGGCGCATGCTCCAGTTCAAGCCCCTGGGCAACCATTTGATGTGGAGCACCTACTGCGAAGATTCGGACAGCGACGACCCTTTCCTTCCGGCTGAGGAGCCCGCCCGATTGATCGACAGCTTGGGCTTGCCATTCGAGCGGGGCGACCTCTTCCTCCTTTTCATCTATCGAATTCCAGGAGGAATCGAGCGTCGTACACCTACGGTCGCCGACGCCTATGGCGCGAATTTCTTCTTTCCCTTCAGGCCTGGGGGACGAACCCACCCGATCCGTGACCAAGATCGCTGGGGGCGACCAGAAGTAGTACATCTCCCGATCGCCGGCTTGTCGCTTACCGATGCGATAAGGCTCGTCGATCCTGATACAAGCGCGGGAACAGCATGACACGACCGACAATCTTGGGGGAACCGGAGTTTCTAGCGCTGGTGCAGAGTGTACCGCAGGACGAGCGGCCCGGCCTATTGAAAGAAATGGTCGGCAAGATCTTGGAGGGCGAGGTCGAAATCGTCTCCCTGCAATCGGACCCTCTCGAGTTATCGGTCTTCTTTTCCAATCTTCTTCATTCTCTGGACGCAGTCCTGGGATACGAACTCATTGCGTTAGCGGAGGCGGCCGCTAAGCTTGTCTTTGCCGACGGCACCGTAAGAGCGGATGACAAATTTCTGGCCAATTTGCTCGACGCGGCGGGTATCCTGTTGGTAGGTCGACCTTCGCTCGGTACAGTTCTGCGTAGTGCCGCTGACTTGGTTGAGGCAACCACTACCAAGCCACAGGTCCAACTCGCAGCGGCGCGCCTCCTTTACGATCAAGATGCGCTGGGCGATTCACCTGACCCGTGGATTTCGCTCGTGGTCCGAAATGTCGCTGGCGAAACTACATTGGCAGTCACGGGACTATCCGCGCTTATGCACAGATGGCCCAGCCAAAGTCTTGATTTCCTGCTCTCGACTGGTTCCGAAAGCCGAGATCTCGACCCATCGGTCCAGAAAGCCCTCGCAAACCTGATTGCACTTTCGACCGACGAAATTCTGGAAGGCGTCAGCTACGAGCAATTCCTGCGCACCTATCGCGAGCATGCCGCCCAGTTGCCCTCCGCAATTCGCCAGGCGATTGAGTTTGCCGCCTCTGATCGGGGATGGACGCTTCCCGACGACGCGGGCACCATGTCGAAGGGCGCGCTCGTCCCGATTGTTTCGCAGCAACCAACCTTGCCAGTCCAAATCGCCGAGAAACCTACAACGAGAAGCGATGCCATTCAAGTTGGAGAAGCGCGGGCTCTCAGATGCCGCTTTCCCATGGCGGGAGGCGTTACGCCTGTCTATCCGCTGATCCAATTGCAGACACTGTTCTACATGCGTGCGGCATCAGCGGACGATTTCGGGAAAGCCGAGCTTGAGGGGTTCGAGGAGCTTTCGTTCGTCCGCTATGCCGTTGAGCGCGAGATTGCCGAGCGGTCAGCGACAGCAGAGGAAACCGGCTATGTCGAGCTCCTCAATGCCGTCTACAACTATCCTGCTGTGCACTCCGCAGCGACCCAAGCGGTCAAGATGCTTCTCAAGCTTGGCTTCGGAAACCATATCTTGCTGCTCGGAGCCTCAGAATATCATCAGGACCGGTTGCTGATGCATATTGTCGCGGCAGCCTTGCGGCGTGCAGGCTTGATGGGCGCCACGGTCGCCAATCGTGCGTGGGAAGATCCTAGCCTTTGGCTGGCAAGCCACGGCCAGGAAGCGCATGTCATCATGGCGGCAGAAGTCGTGGCGGAACCTCAACCGGACGGCGTGTTCGAGTTCAAGGGATTCCGGGTCTTCATCCGCGTAGATGCCGTACGCGATCAACTCGCAAACGGCCGCCGGACCGAAACCGAAGAGGTCAAAAGCCTTGTCGAAGCCGCGAACGAAGGGGCAGACATCCGCGAGGTGATCGACCTTTCGGCCCGAGCCCGGCTGGCCCTCCAACTCGGTGACCTGGATGCAAAGGGATCAGCATTCGAAGCATTGAGGGCCTCTATCGCACGAATAGCTGGCGTGAGGGATTTTCGGAGCGAGAATCCTGTCGATGTCAGTAACGACGAAGCATTCGAACGCTTCATCACCGGCAAAGCTGCGATCTACTGCGGGGGGGCAATCAATAGCCTTCTTATTGAGACCTGGTGGATGAGCTCGCAGCCTGGAAACTTCATCGAGATTCTGAATCATGCAGAGATCGCAAAAGGGTTTCAGGTCAAAGAGGTCGGACGCAGCGAGCGCGAGCCATTTGTTGAGAATTCGCTGCGGTTTGGTTTGAAGGGACCGAAAACCGCCGTGGAGGAGGCGAAAACCGCTCTCACTAAGCTGTTCCGCGCGGTTGGCCGCGGGCTGCAGCGTTGGTCAGAGGAAGTAATGCGTCACCCCGAGCAGCTGAACGGTTCAACCAAATCCTGCGAGGCCGCGCGCGCCATTCTCAGGCCGCCCCATGCTTCGCGGAGCGGAAAATACGCCTTTGCCACGCGGCTCAGCGATCCCGCACGCCTGATCAAGGAGTCGGATCGGTTCTACAGTGAGAATGAAGGGAGAACCCGTTGACCGCCCCGCGCGCCCATACCCGGCGACAGGGAGCAACCGGGGCTTCGCGCCGGCTGCGTGAGGCGCTTCATGTCGCTTGAACTCCAGGACATCCGATTCGGATTTGGCCCGGAAAGCCAGCTCTTCGACGGATTGTCTCTAATGTTCGCTTCTGGTGAGACGACGGCCATCGTGGGGCCCTCGGGATCGGGAAAGAGCACGATTGTCCGGCTTCTATGCGGATTGCTGAGGCCGCGAACCGGCGCGGTTGTCGCGGATAACCAAGAAGTGTGCGGCGCTGGCTCGGTTCGCGGACTGTTGTTCCAGGACGATACGCTAGTTCCTTGGTTACGCGCGGATGCGAACGCAGCGTTCCCGTTGGGGCTGAAAGACAATCCGCGCCTTAAAGCAAAGGTGCGTGAGCGCTTGGGCGAAGTCGGACTCGCGCATGCAATGGACCGCAGACCGCATGAAATGTCTGCCGGTATGAAGAAGAGGCTTGAGTTCGTCCGCGCGACCTTGGCCGACGACAAATTCCTGATCGCGGACGAGCCCTTTACCGGGCTGGATTTCCAACAACGCCGCGTCCTTTGGGAGCAGTGGCGTCTCGCTGTGCATGGCGGAGCGCGGACCGGCGTCATCGTCACCCATGACGTCGCCGAAGTTGCGGCGATCGCGGACAGGCTTGTCGTGATTTGCGCAACCCTGCCATCGCAGATCGTTCTGGACATGACCGTGACGCGATCGTCCAAGGTCAGCGAACTCGAAGCGAGTATTGCCGATGCGCTGCGAATGCCAGCCGAAGCGTCTGTGCCATGAAGCGCGCAAGGAATCCGCGCGATGGTAACCGCCCGCTGGTAAACAGCTCGCGGCCATTCCCGCTTGGCGTACGCATCCTCTGGCTGGCGGTGGCACTTGTGATCTGGTGGGGCGTGGCTGCGTGGGGCCTGATATCCACCTTGATTGTGCCAAGCCCGGGCGCAGTCATGATGGCCGCTCGCGACATTGGTACCGACCTTGGCACGCATATCCTTGCTACCTTCGCCCGAGGTGTCGGTGGCTTTGGGGCCGGAGCTGCTCTCGGAGTAATGTTGGGCTCCCTGGTGCAGTTCAGCCGGTCGGCGCGGTTGCTGGTGGAGCCGATCTTGGACGCTAGCCGGCCGGTCCCAGTGATTGCCTTGCTGCCGTTCTTCATCCTGATTTTCGGCTTCAAGGAGGATGGCCGCGTCGTCCTGATCGTCCTCAACATCGCCATCTTCACCGCTCTCGCGACCGCCGAAGCGCTTGCTCGCGTTCCTGAGAGCTGGGTGCGATTTGCCAGGGTGTCGGGTATGCGCCGGTCCCAAATATTTCGCAGGATCCTGATCCCGGGCTCGATGCCGTTTTTGTCCGGTCCATTCCGGCTCGCCCTGGCACTTTCCTTCACTTTGGCGATCGCTTCGGAGTTCATGGGCGCGCAACAGGGTCTCGGATTCCTGATCAACATTGCCCGCGTGAATCTCGCCACGCCGACGATCTGGCTCGCGATTCTGCTGATCGGCGTGATGTGCCAAATCATCGATGCCGCCCTTGCCCTGTTCTTCAGGCGCGGCACCAGTTGGTACCAAACGAGCGATTGAGGCCATAAAGGAGGTAGCGATGCGAAGCTGGCGAATTGGTATCTTCGGGATAGTCCTGCTCGCGGTGGCGGCAGCCGCGGTCTTCTGGATAAATCGTTCGCCAGCCCCGAGCAGCGCAGCGGTGGCTGTAAGATATGGCGTAACGCCATTTCAGGATTCCGCCCTTCCTGTCGTGGCAAAGGAAATGGGCTGGTACAAGCGCGACGG
>JAYSUN010000222.1:0-15071 GCA_043719045.1 Hyphomicrobiaceae bacterium
CACCAGCAGATAAAGATACAGAAACGTCCGCATTGCTGGCTCCTATTGAGCAGCCTATGCGACCCGTACTGCGGGGCGGCCGCCGTTGTTCAGCAAGGCCTTGAATGCCCAAGCGGACATCGCAACAGCCATGGGAGCGTGTACGTAACCCGGTGCTATTCGGACCTTCAGGCCCTCGGGAGACAACAGAAAACGGTTGGTGAGTTCGACCAAGTTCATACGCACGGTCACCAAATCCAGCCCAATGAGCTGTGCCATAGCTTCCGCTGACGGCCGGTCAGTCCAGGCGGGAGTGACCTTGCCGCGACCGTCAACGGTCTCGATGGTCGCGATGCCGATCGCATCCTGTAACAGCCAGACGCTGCGTGTTTTCAAAGCGACGACGGCAAAATCGCGGACCAGTTCGTCGTGGATTTGCGCCCCGAGTTGATCGGGCTCTGCCTCAGCCTCGATTGGTTCTGCGGACCAGTCGGGGCCGACCAGACCGCCAACGGCTGCAATAGCGGGCAGAGTTTCGGCAATAAAAACCGCCAGGCTGAAAGACAGGACTTGCGGGTTTGCGATCAGAACGTCAGCCCACAACTCGGCCTCATGCTGATGCGACCAAATCAAGAATGTGGTGCGCGCAGGATCGCTCGGCGACGGTACCGATGCAATCCCATCGGGACCGGCAACCACCCAGACTTGACGCGTGAGCACGGCACCTTGGACGAACATGCTGATGCATTTCGCGTGGCTCAGTCGGGTCGTTTCGACTGTTGGTGATTGATATGCGGACAGTCTCTCGGTGTCGATCCGCGGCCGATCGCTCGCCATGGTTTGCCTCGCTCGTCGATGATTCGTATGCGGCGAGGCTGGCAGCCAATGATTAAGCAAACTTAAATGGCCGCTCCTGATGGGACACTCAACGCGCCGAATAAGCTCCACAGTCGATCAGCCATGTCTCGGCTTTTCGACAACCCACGCGCGTGTTAACAAAGGTTGTGGCGATTGGGGACTACATCATGAAGTGGTCGATAGGTGTGAGTATTGCCTTGGCCCTATGGCTGCCGATCGGGATCGCCGCCTGTCAAACCAGGCCACCTGACAAGGTACTCGCCAAAGACGACAGTTTCCGCCCCTATCGTGAACTTGAAAGTGGCGTTCTACGATTGGCTGTCAATCCTGGTCAGATGCAGATCCGTCTGATTGCCCAGATCGATCGCAAAACAGGTGTCAGCACGACGCTTGTGAAAGTCCAGCATAGTTATCAGGGCCAGCACCGCAGCAACTACGAGTCGGCTCGAAATGCGAATGCCGAGCCGCTGAAGTTCTCGGTCATCGCGCGCTATGGCAATTGTCACGTCCGCAAAGACTGCCCCATGGATGAGCTCTACAGTGTCGAGCTTCCGGAAGCGGAGTTGCGTCAGTCGGGCGCGCAGGGTTACCGATTCAAAGTCTTCCCGCGGGTCGGGCATGATATTTTGGTCAGCGTTCCCCAAGACATGATCAAGAGTCTGCTGACCTTGCTCGATGCCGATCGGCGTGGCGGTGGTGTTGAGGCCAAACCAGTTAAAACTCAATAAGCCTTGTTCCGGACCCTCAGAAACTGGCTGACATCCGCCCTGGATTCAGCACGCCCGCGGGGTCGAAGGTGGCTTTCAAGCGGCGGGTCAAATTGAGGACACCGGGCTCGAGTGGTTGAAACACGTCGACGGCGGCACGCACAACCGCCTCGGCGCGGAACAGTGTCGCGTGACCGCCATGGGTCGCCACGACGCGGCGGATGTCGGCTGCACCGGCATCGGAGCTCGGCGTGACTTCCAACCAGACGAGCCCACCCGACCAGTCGTAAAGCGCGCGGCAGGGCATGTAGCGGGTGACCGCCTCAACGACCTTCGGGCCTTTGTCCGGCGCCGTCGAGATCCGCCAGATCTGGCCGGTTGATTGGCCAAACACAGTCAGGCGCCGCAGCTCTTCCCAGAATGCCAGCGAGTTCGCGCTGTCGAGAAAATCGACCTTACCGTACGGCGCAAGAACCTTGGCGATTTTGTCTTTGCGGTAGGTAATCGAGGCGGGCATGTTTTCGAGGCGAACCGCCGTGATGGCCTTTTTCTGCCCACGGATGCCCGAGTGATCAAGGCCCGCGGCCACGGCCTGCTGCAAGTGGACTGCCGCCGACACCTCGTAAGGCGTCCCCATGGCCGTACACAGCACTTCAATGGCAATTTCGTCGGGGACACCGACCAGAATGAGGGTCGCGGTCTCCTGCGGAACCGGCACGACTTTGAATGTCACTTCGGTGATCAGGGCCAGTGTCCCCCAGCTGCCGGCGACTCCCTTGGCCAGATCATAACCGGTAACGTTTTTCATGACGCGGCCACCGGATTTGAAGACTTCGCCCTGACCGGTGACCGCGCGAACCCCGATGAGGTGGTCGCGCGCAGCTCCCGCGAGCACGCGCCGCGAGCCCGATGCGTTCATGGCAAAGACGCTGCCGATGGTGGCCTGGCTCGCGTCGGTGCCGAGGAGGCCGGCAAATTCATACGGCTCGAACGCTAACATCTGGTTGGCCTTAGCCAACAGGGTCATAACCTCGGCGACAGGCGTGCCGGCGCGCGCGGACATGACCATCTCGGCTGGCTCATACAAGGTGATGCCCTTCATCGCGCGCGTGGACAGCGTGTGCGTCGTATTGCTGGGTCGACCAATGGCGCGCTTGGAGCCACTGCCGATGACTTCGACGCCGACGCCCGCACGGCTGGCCTCAGTCAAAATCTGAGCTGCATCAGTCTCAAAGGCGGGTCGCATGTCTTGGGCAAGCAGCATGGCAAAGGCTCTGTCTAGGGCTGTCGAATTAGCACCGCTTTAGCAGAAAATCGAACTGCTGGTGGATTCCCGGTGCATTGCTTAAAGGAAAATGTCACGGGTTCGGTGTCTGTCACGACTTGACGGAGCCTGTGATCGCTCCCAGACCGTCAGTCATAGAAAAAAGCGATGCGAGACTCGATCGGCATGAGCGCTCCCCTGACTGTGCCCCTTGACCCCGACTGGACCGACGTGCGCGATGGCGTGCGTGCGGTTTGTGCGCGGTTCCCCAATGCCTATTGGGTGAAACTGGATCATGAGGCAGGTTATCCGGCGGAGTTTGTCGCGGCTTTGACCGACGCCGGCTATCTCGGCGCACTGATCCCGGAAGAGTTTGGTGGGGCTGGCTTGCCACTGTCGGCCGCCTGCGCAATTCTCGAAACCATCCATTCGACCGGATGCAATGCGGCTGCCTGCCACGCGCAAATGTACACGATGGGCACCGTACTCCGCCACGGTAGTGCGGATCAGAAAACCAAGTATCTGCCGTCCATCGCGGCTGGCACGTTGCGACTGCAAGCGTTTGGCGTCACTGAACCCACTACGGGATCCGATACAACTCAGCTGAAGACCCGAGCCGAGAAGCGTGGCAATGACCGCTATGTCATCAACGGCCAGAAGGTTTGGACCAGCCGCGCCCTTCACTCCGATTTGATGTTGCTGCTGGCACGGACGACGCCGGTGGACCAAGTCAAGAAGCGCTCTGACGGGCTGTCCGTTTTCCTCGTCGATTTGCGCGAGGTCAAAGGCAAGTCGGTGCACATCTCGCCGATCGATGCGATGATCAATCACAACACCTGCGAAGTCTTTATCGACAATCTCGAAGTCCCAGCCGACAGTCTGATCGGCGTCGAAGGTCAGGGCTTCAAGTACATCGTCTCCAGTATGAACGCCGAGCGCATTCTGATTGCTGCAGAATGTATAGGTGATGGCAAGTATTTCATCGACAAGGGCTGCGCGTACGCGCGCGACCGGCACGTCTTTGGACGCGCCATCGGCCAGAACCAGGGCATTGCGTTTCCGCTTGCCCGGGCGCACGCGGAACTCGTCGCAGCCGATCTGCTGGTGAAGAAGGCTACGGCGCTTTATGAAGCCGGGCGCGACTGCGGCGCCGAGGCCAATATGGGCAAGATGCTGGCGGCCGACGCGTCCTGGAAGGCAGCAGAAGCCTGCCTTCAAACCCACGGCGGCTTCGGTTATGCGCGTGAATACGGCATCGAGCGCAAGTGGCGCGAGACGCGGCTTTATCAGACCGCGCCGATCTCGACCAACATGGTGCTGGCCTATGTGGCGCAGCATGTTTTGGGGCTGCCGCGGAGTTATTGAGCCCTACGGCCGTGATGCCGAAATCAACTGCGGCACGCTTAATTGCCTTTCACCCCAGCGGCTTTGATGACGGCCGCCCACTTTGGGACTTCGGCCACGAGCTGTGCCTTCAAAGCCGTGGGCGTCGCGAGATCCGCTGACACCGGCTCGGTGCCGAGCGACTGAAACCGCTCGATCACTTTTGGGTCCTTCAGGGCGGCCTGCAACGCTGCGACGAGCTTATCCGTTGCCTCTTGCGGTAGGCCCTTCGGCGCCCAGATCGCATGCCACGCCGAGACTTCAAAACCTTTCATACCGGCCTGATCCAGTGGCGGCAGGTCAGGCAAAGACGACACTTTTGTCTTGGTCGTCACGGCGTAACCTTTGATTTTGCCGTCTTTGATCTGGTTGGTCGTGTTGGTGGTCTGGTCGCACATGACGTCAAACTGCCCACCCAACAAGTCATTCATTGCGGGTCCGGTGCCACGGTAGGCGACACCGGTCATCTGCACCCCCAGTTCCTTTGCCAACAGCATGGCGCAGAGATGCGACGCCGATCCAATTCCGGCATGGCCGTAGGTGGCTTTTTCGCCCTGGGTTTTAATCCACTGCAGCAACTCACCGACCGATTTGGCAGGTAAGTCTGTCTTCGAGACAAGTGTCATCGGTACATCCGTGATGCGACCGATGTGATCGAAATCATTGACGACATCATACTTCAAATTGTCATAAAGCGCCGGCGCAGTCGCCTGAGCGATGTGCCAGACGGCAATCGTGTATCCATCGGGCGCAGACTTTGCCACACGGGCCATGCCAACCGTGCCACTGGCACCCGCCACGTTCTCGACGATCACGGTCTGGCCGAGGCTACGGGTCATCGATTCAGCCACCAGCCGGGCAACGGTGTCGGTCGGCCCGCCGGCAGCGGCAGGCAAAATCAGGGTGATGGTTTTGTTCGGATAGCCTTGCGCATGGGCCGTTGCGAACGGGGCGAGGCCCGTCAGTGTCACAGCCGCAAGCACAATGCTGCGTCGTGCGATCGATCGAAACATGCAAAGTCTCCCGAGGACGAGGTCCGGTTGTCGACAGTTGAGCGGCCAGCAGAGTTTAGTGCTGACAAGGCCGTGCGCAAGAGGTGGTCGGCTGGTGGTCGGCTGGTTGCTATCATGGGCAAGGCTTCGTAGAGGTGCAAGGTAGCAACGATGCGAGGTGAGATATGCCTTCCCAAGCCTTTGCGGTTTTGCCGTTTTTGGATCGCGGTGTGCTCTCTGTCATTGGCGTTGACGCGGTGTCCTTCCTCGATAATCTCGCGACCAACGCATTGGCAGACATGAAACCGGGCGATGCCAGATTTGCCGCCTTGTTGACGCCGCAGGGTAAAATCCAGTTCGAGTTTTTTGCCTTGCGTACGGCCGACGGATTCCTGCTCGAGACTCAAAAGGCCAAGATGGCGCAACTGACAAAGCGGCTGACGCTCTACAAGCTGCGTGCGAAAGTTACGATCAAGGATGAAGCGTATGTGGTGGCAACAGCGCTCGAGCCATCGAAGGACCGTTTGAGCCCGTGTTTCGTCGATCCGCGCGATGGCGCTCTTGGCTATCGGCAGTTGTCACGCGATACGACGCTGCATTTGGCTTACGACGCAGCCACCGCCGCTGACTATCAGCGACATCGGATTGCGCTCGGCGTGCCGGAGGCTGGGCTCGATTATGCGCTGGGCGACACGTTTCCGCACGAGGCCAACTATGACCGCTTACATGGCGTGTCGTTCTCCAAGGGTTGCTTCGTTGGGCAAGAGGTTGTCTCGCGCATGCAGAACAAAACCGTGGTGCGCAAACGCATCATCAAAATCACCGGTGATGCCGCGTTGACAACGGGTGATCCGGTGCTGATCGGAGATGCTGAGATTGGCCGCGTAGGGTCGGTCGATGGTACACATGGCTTGGCTATGCTGCGGCTGGATCGCGCCCTCGAGGCCGCAGCGCAGGGCCAAACGCTCGTCGCCGGAGGGGTATACGTCACCGCTGATCCCGCAGCCATAGCCGCCTACCAACAGAGCATCGCAGACAAGCCGGTGATCGATCTATGAGCGCTAAACTCCATGTCGATGGTTTGCCGCGCTGCACATGGCCGGGGTTGGATGTGCCGGAGTACACGCATTATCATGATACGGAGTGGGGTGTGCCATGTGCCGATGACCGCAAACTGTTTGAAAAGCTGGTTCTCGAGGGATTTCAGGCGGGGCTGTCATGGTTGACGATTCTGCGCAAGCGCGAGACCTTCCGGGCAGCATTCCATGGTTTTGATCCAGCCAGGATCGTCCGCTATGGCGACAACGACGTCGCACGCCTGATGGCGGACCCGGGCATTATTCGCAACCGGCTCAAAGTCGAGGCGACGATCGACAATGCGCGGGCGTATTTGAAGCTGCAGGAGAAAACAAGCTTGGCGACGTTCCTGTGGGACTTCGTCGACGGCACCCCCGTGATCAATCGTTACACGGCGCACGCGAAAGTGCCGCCGCAGACCGACGTTTCGACGGCGATTTCGAAGGCGCTTAAAAAGGAGGGCTTTCGGTTCGTCGGGCCAACGACGGTGTATGCCTTCATGCAGTCGATGGGTTTCGTTAACGATCACTTGGTGACATGCCATCGGCACGCGCCGTGTGCGGCGTTGCAAAAGACTTGGTGCATTTAAGTGGGGCGCATTTAAGTGAGGTGTTGTCTGTGCGGGCACTGGCCTGACGTTTGCTTACCGTCGTGACATGCGCACCCTAAGTCTCATTTCTGATACCTCGAAACCTTGCGGCATTGAGGCGTTTGCCCGGGGACTGGCCGCGCGTCTTGGCCTGCGCGATGGCACCGATCGACACAATGTGTGTCCGATCACGGGACAACCGGGTGAGATCTTGGTGCTGCGCCGCGCACTTGCGGTTAAGGACTGCCTGATCGTTAATTTACCCATGGTCGCCTGGAAACAGCGGATCGTGGCGCCAGTCCGTGCGATGGCGGCTGCCCGTCGGCTTGGCAAGGATGTGGTGCTGGTGCTGCATGAGTGGGACGATCTGGATTGGAAGCGCAAGGCGACGTATCTGGCCTACCTACCACTGGCGACACGCGTCCTGTTTTCGTCGCCCTGTGTCTGGGCGCAATTCAATGCGGACATGGCGACCCATCTGACGACGAGGCATCGTGGGCTGGTGCCGATCCCACCGAACCTGGCCTATCCAGAGACATTGCCGGTGACGCCGATCGCACAGCAGATCATGGCTCTGAAGAACGCGGGGAAATTAGTCCTTGGGCATTTCGGCGCGATCTATCCAAAGAAGCAATCGACTGAAGTTCTGGAAATCGCAGCGCGCTTGAAGGCCAATGGCCAGCACGTGCACTGCGTCTTTATTGGCGACTTTATTGGTGGGGCAACGGTCGACGTTCGAGCGCAGTTTGAGGGCCGGGTTCAAGCGCTAGGTCTCAGTCAAAATGTTCTCGTCACTGGCTACATCGGGCCGTCGGCTGAGGTGTTTGCTGCGATCGAGGCGTGTGACGTCCTGGTCTATGCCCTGCCCGAAGGATTGACCGCCCGCCGCGGGAGCGTGCTTGCATGCCTGCAGACCGGCAAGCCCGTGTTCGTCAATGGTCCCCGCCACACGGGCGAATTCGATCAGCATCCGTCGTTTGCGGCGGCACTCGGGCAAGGTGGGCTCAGATTATTAGCGCCCGACGCCACGCCTGACGACTTCGCCGATGCCATTGCCGAGCCCGCTGCACGTTCGCACGCGGTCGCCAGCGTCGATTTTCAGCGCGCTTGGGACGACGCGGTTGAAGTTATGTTGGGGGCACGCTTGCCAGCGTCGGTCATTCACGAGATTGCCTCCGAGCCCGCACTCAGATAGATTGACGTTAACGTCAACTTGAGGGCGCTCCTGCGCGGTCCACCATGAGCCAAGTCTCAAGGGATATCAGCATTTTGGCGGCCGATGGCTTTTCACTGGCGGCAACGCTTTATGGCGGTGATCAGCCAGGGCCCGTGACGATCATCGCTCCAGCAACGGCGGTGCCAGCCCGGTACTATGTCCGGTTTGCCAATTTTCTTGCCGAACATGGTCGGCCGGCGCTGACATTCGACTATCGGGGTCAAGGGAGGTCGGCGCCCGCTGATTTGAAGGGCTTTCCAGCGCGGTTTCGCGATTGGGGCGTCCTCGATATGCCCGGCATGATCGAATGGGCCCACGACACCTATGCGGATCGGCCATTGCATTGGGTCGGCCACAGCTATGGTGGATTTGGCGCTGGCCTCGCGCACAACAACGCGCGGATTGACCGCTTGTTCGGATTTGCTTCGATGAGTGCCGATCTCCGCTTCATGGCACCGAGCGTGCGCTATGGGGTCCGACCAAAGTTTTTTGTCGGCACGCTGATCGCCCGCACCCTGGGTTATTTGCCTGCAGGGTTGGTCGGCACCGAGGCGCTGCCGCGTGATGTCATGCTCGAGTGGTATCGCTTTTGTACCACCGAAGGGTTTCTGTTTGGCATCGACGATCTACCTGAGGTCCGTCATTTTGCGACGCTGAAGGCGGCGGTGCAGCTGTCGTACGCTGAGGATGACACATGGGTTACAAGGGCCGGAGTTGAGCACTTGCTGGCGCGCATCACAGACCATCCGGATCGAACTGTTTGGCCTATTTCGTCGGCCGAGGCGGGAGGCAGACCCATCGGTCATATGGGTTTTTTTCGGCCGGGGTTCAGCCGCACGCTGTGGACGAAGGCGCTGGCCTGGTTGGACCAGAAATGATCGCCAAAACGTAAGCACCAGACGGTGGCGTCACGTGCTTCAGGCCTTGACCTTAACGTAGCTGCCGGGCGCGTCCTCGATGGTACCAAGTTTGGCGCCGGGTTTGCGGGCTTTGACCATGGGGCCTGAGAAACCGGCCAGCCATTTTGACCAGTGCGGCCACCAGCTGTCGGCGATCTCATCGGCGCCTTTGATCCAATCATCCAAAGTCGCGCAATCCGGATGCGAGAGCGGTCGGCGATTGAGCCAGTAAGGATATTTGGTTTTGCCGGGTGGCGAAACGACGCCGGCAATATGGCCCGAGCCGGCGAGAACAAACTCCACGGGCCCGCCGAATAGCTTGGCGCCCGTGTAGACGCTGCGGGGTGGCGAAATGTGATCTTCGCGCGTGGCCAACTGAAAGATCGGCAAGCGCACACGGCCGAGGTCGAGCCGGCGATTGTCGATCGTCAGCTTGCCTTGGGCCAGTTTGTTTTCGAAATAGAATTCACGCAAATAATAAGAGTGATTGGCGGGCGGCATGCGCGTTGAATCCTGATTCCAATACAGCAGGTCGAACGCCGACGGCTTTTTACCGAGCATGTAGTTGTTGACGATGTACGGCCAGAGCAGATCTTTTGGGCGCAACATGTTGAACACTGTTGCCATGCGTCCACCATCGAGGAAGCCGTCCTTGGCCATCAGCGCGTCGAGATTTTTGAGTTGGGCCTCATCAATGAACAGTCGGAGGTCGCCCGCCTTTTGAAAATCAACTTGGGCCACGAGGAACGTCGCGCTGTTGAAGTGCTCCTCGTTCTTGGTGGCGAGATAAGCCAGTGTGGTCGCCAGCAGTGTCCCGCCGATGCAATAGCCAAGGATATTGACGCGCGTCGTGCCGCACTCGGCCTTCGCCGCCATGGTGGCGGCCAGCAGGCCTTCATTCATATAGTCGATGAAGCTTTTGTGGCCAAGGCTGGCGTCGGGATTGACCCAGGAGACCACGAAAACGGTGTAGCCCTGATCCACCGCATATTTGATGAAGCTTTTTTGCGGCCCAAGATCGAGGATGTAGAATTTGTTGATCCAGGGCGGCACAATGACGAACGGGATCTCGTGCACCTGCGGGGTCGTCGGCGTGTACTGAATGAGTTGGATAATGTCATTCTGGAAAATCACTTTACCCGGCGTGACACCGAGATTTTTGCCGACCTCAAAGGCCGATGTATCGGTTTGCGCAATCTTCAGCATGTCGCCCGAATTTTCAAGATCCGAGGCGAAGTTGCGGGTGCCGTCGATCAGGTTTTGACCATTGGATTGGAACGTCGCGCGGACCACTTCCGGGTTGAGCATCGGATTGTTCGACGGCGACATCGCAGCGGTCATCTGGCGCAGCATGAATTCGGCTTTAAGGCGCGTCGCCTCGTCAAGACCTTCAGCTCCATCGAGTGTGCCCTGCATCCACTTGGTGGTCACAAGATAGGCTTGTTTCCAGAAATCAAAATAGGCGTTCTGTGACCACTCCGCGTCCTTGAAACGGTTATCGCCCTTGTCTGGCTCCGCCACCGGCTCGGATTTGTGGCCCAGCATTTTTTGGCCCGTCGACTGCCAGAGGTCCATATAACTGCGCATCAGTTGACCTTGATGCTGTGCGAGGCGATTCGGATCATTCAGCCAGCCTTGCCAGACCTGCGACCAGAGCTGCGTGCTGTCCTGGAGTTCTTTCGGGTCAAACTGCGGTGGTTTAGCCATGTCGCCGCGCGCCATCATGGTCGACATGACTTTGCCATTCTCTTCCATCAGCGCGAACATGTTGCGCATAAAGGTTTCCGGGTTCGTCACCATGTACGAGCTGAAATCAACCGGCAGTCCTGGCATGATGGCCGTCAAACCGGCCGGCACGTTGAAGGCGCTCGGCAGGCCGAATGCATTCGGAATGTCAAAGGCGTTTGGCTTGGGCGGTGTGGTCATCGGAGCAATCCAGGAAAGTCGCAGAACGAGCAAATCAGTTCTGTAACCTATGCCGTGCCAGACTTCGATTAGCAAACGCATCGAAAAGGCCAAGGACCCCACCCGGCAACGCGGTGACGCGTGTCGGCACGCGCCAGCAAGACAAGACCGGCGCCAGAGGCACCAGCAACCGAGGCGAAACTTCCGCGCCTGCACATACCAAACCGAAAAAGGTTTGACCGGTCTTGCCGCTGACCGCGTGCCGGCCGGCTCGCGGTGACGCGTGTCGGCACGCGCAAGAATGACAAGACCGGCGCCAGACGGCACCAGCAACCGAGTCGCAACTTCCGCGCGCCGGTCTGACTGGTGACTTCTGGCCTTGTCGGGGGCTTTCCGCAGACTGTTTTTGTGCCACTTGTCGGATTTCGTCAAACCAACCAGGCAACCACGATGTATCGGGCACATTTTCCAATTGCCACCAACGGCACAAAAATCCACAACGGTACGCGCAGGACACCGGCCACCAGCGTCAGTGGATCGCCGATGATCGGCAACCAAGCCAGCAGCAGAATCCAAACTCCGTAGGCATTGAAGCGGTCGGTTGCCTTGGCGACATCGGCGGGCTTGAATGGAAACCACCGCCGCCCTTCGAATCGGCGCAGCGCTTGGCCGATCCACCAGTTGAAGACCGAGCCACCGACATTGCCGGCGGAGGCCGCAAAGACCAACCACCCGGTTGAACCGAAGCCGGCTTTGATTTGCGCGGCCAGAGCCGCTTCGGAGGCAAACGGCAGAATCGTCGCAGCTAGAAAGGCCGTGCTGCCCATCAACAGATACGGCAAGATCGCATCAATCACAACCATTTTGGCCGACCTTCGGCGGATTGAGGGCGGCATCGACGGTGAGCAGATCGCGCCAGGCCATTTTCTTGGTCAGGGGCGTTTTGAGTAGGTTCTCGGGGTGTAGAGTAACCAGAGCCTGAACTTTGTTGCCGCCGATCTCGATGTCGCGCCATTTGCCGCGCATCTTCATGATGCCTTCCGGGCGATCAAAGAAGTGCGCGGTGACGGGACCGCCGAGCAGTAGAATGAACTCTGGTTTGACGAAACTCACTTGTCGTTCAAAAAAGGGTCGGCAGACCGCGATCTCTTGGGCCGTTGGTGTGCGGTTTCCCGGTGGGCGCCAATAGACGACGTTGGTAATGTGTATGCGGGTTTCATCGAGCCCAATTGACCCCAACATCTTGTCGAGCATCGCGCCTAACAGGCCAGCGAAAGGCTTCCCGGCCTTGTCATCCTCAGCTCGCGGCGCTTCACCGACGACCATGAGGCGAGCCTGCTGGGCGCCACGATAAAAGCACAGCGACTTGGCGGTGGCTTTCAACGCGCAACCATCGAACGCGGTCAGTTTGAGGGCGAGGTCGTCCAATGAGGTCGCCGACAGCGCGGCCACTTGAGCTGCCAGCGTCGAGTCGTCCGGCGTCGCGGTCGGAAACTGGCGCGTCGCGGGTGGTTGCTGCGCGGATGAAGCCGTCAGCAAAGGCGCGCGTGGGGTCGGGCGAGGAGCCGGCACCGCAGGGCCACGGCCTTGTGGCGGCGCGGTGCCATCTTCCCAAGGCGGATGATTGGCTGCACGCGCCGCTGGCGCACGGCTTGGAGTGGCGGGGGTTGCAACCGGTGGCGCGACCGCGAGAACCGGCACGGCATAGTCAGCGCCGGGACGGTTGTCTCCGCGCTGCAACCAGTCCACGGGTTCCGCATCGAGTGCCGCATCAACGCCCATGTCACGGTACCATGCCAGCAGCAACGCGTGCGCGCGAACTGCATCGGCTCCCGGATCTGATGCGGCTGTGGTCATGAACCGGGTTATAAAGCCGGCCGGCCCATCGGCAACCCCTTTCACACCCCTTTCACACTGCGGCGGTGCGCCGTACAGTTCGGTCAATACTTCAGCTGTGAGGAGGCGCGCGATGTTCGCCGCAAACGTACCAACTGCCGTTGGCAACACGCCATTGATTAAACTGCGCCGCGCGTCGGAGCTGACCGGTTGCACCATTCTTGGCAAGGCCGAGTTCATGAATCCGGGCCAGTCGGTCAAGGATCGTGCGGCATTGTTCATCATCAAGGATGCCATTGCCAATGGCCAGTTGAAGCCGCGTGGGACAATCGTCGAAGGTACCGCTGGGAATACCGGCATCGGCCTCACGGTGATTGGCAATGCCATGGGCTTTCGATCGGTGATCGTGATCCCCGATACGCAATCCCAAGAGAAAAAGGATACGCTGCGCTTGCTCGGCGCGGAATTGGTTGAAGTGCCTGCGCTGCCCTACAAGAACCCGAACAACTACATCAAATACTCGGGGCGACTGGCGGCCGCACTGAACGCGTCTGAGCCCGATGGTGCGATTTGGGCCAACCAATTTGACAACGTGGCCAATCGACAAGCACACTTCGAGACGACTGGTCCGGAAATCTGGCTACAGACGGATGGCAAAATTGACGGCTTTATCTGTTCGGTTGGATCAGGCGGCACGTTGGCTGGCACAGCCGCGAGCCTCAGGATCAAACGAGCAGACATCCAAATCGGCCTTGCAGACCCGCCGGGGGCCGCCCTCTACAGCTACTATAAAACCGGTGAGCTGAAGTCCGAGGGCTCGTCGATCACGGAAGGCATTGGCCAAGGTCGGATAACGGCAAACCTTGAAGGGCTGAAAGTCGATCACGCGTTTCAGATTCCGGACGCTGAAGCGGTTGCGATCGTGTTTCAATTGCTGGCTGAAGAGGGGCTGTGTGTTGGGTCGTCTGCAGGCGTGAACGTGGCCGGCGCGATCCGCATGGCCAAAGCCATGGGCCCCGGTAAAACGATCGTCACGATCTTCTGCGACTACGGCACCCGCTATCAAACAAAATTGTTCAATCCGGAGTTCCTGCGATCGAAGGGATTGCCAGTGCCCACATGGCTTGAGACGAAACGCGCCGCGCTGCCGGTGATGTTTGAGAGGTAACGTTGAAGCCAGCTCAACTCAGTGACTTGCTGAGGCCGGGATAAACCACCAGGGCGATGCCGATCGTGATAACGCCGTATCCCAGATAGGAGAGCGGATCTGGCCGCTCGCCAAGCCAAGCAACGCTGGATAGGAACACGATGGCCATGGCCAGAAACGTAAATGGATAGACCACGTGCAACGGCAACTTGGTCATCGCCACGAGCCAGAGCATCTGCCCTATGCCCAGACAAACCACACCACCCAGGACGGACGGGTTGAACAACGCCAGCGCGTGCGTTTGTCCGTGAGCGCCCGATTTTAACAGCACTTGTCCAGCAGCTGCCAGACACGCACCGACGACGACGGCCAGATACAACATGAGCTTATGAGGCCTGTTTGATGCGCCGAGCGGCGGTAGAAGCAATCGTATAGCGAAGCCGCGACAGAGCCGTCACGGCTGCAACCGGCAATGGGCGGAGGACCATCGCCCGCAGGCGCCAAGCTAGATCACCCGCGTCATTCAAGGTTTCAACATCGGGCGTGCGGGTAACTCGTGTTGCGACAGAAAGGCGCTGTTGGCCGGCTGCATTGGCGTAGACGACCGTGTTGTACCGATACCAGGGGTCGACGGCCGCGTTGTCGCGCAGGAACGGGCGGACGCAATCAAATGCCTCATAGCCGTGGTTGCGAAACAAGTTGGCCCAATAGGAAACTGGGCGTTCGTTGATGTGATTCTCGCCACCCTGCCCTGGCACTGCGGCCGAAAAGGCGACGACGTCTGCGAGCAGGCAAAGTTGGCTGACAAAGGCTGGACCACATGAGACAGGTAAGTGTTCTGCGACTTCCAGCGACTGTGCCAGGTCGAAGCGACGCGTGATGGGCCAGGTTTTAGTCAGGTCCGCCGTTTCAAATTGGTCAACCTTGATGGCCAGCCGGGTCTGATCGACATAGGCCCCATCCAGGCCCCGGATGTCGTTGACCCCTGCTGCCACCCAAGCCGCAAGCCAGGTGCCGCGCCCACAGCCAACGTCGACCACTGACGTCGCAGCCGTACCGTCGCGCAACAGCGGCACCACAGCTTCAGCTGAGCGGCGCGCGGTCATATCAACCCAATCGAAGAACGTGTCGTCGTAGAGGGTCGCCATCACTGTCTCCAAATGCTGCTGGCTTTAAACTAATCGAAAACTATTTCCGCTTTATTGATGCTGGATCAGAC
>JAYSUN010000223.1:0-5034 GCA_043719045.1 Hyphomicrobiaceae bacterium
CGATACCACCTGGAGCGCGATCGGTGCCTCGCTCTGGCATCTCGCGAAAACCCCCGCCGACCGCGAGCGTCTGGTCCGGGAGCCATCATTGATGCCGACGGCCATCGAAGAGCTGCTCCGGGCTTACGCGCCCGTGACCATGGCGCGCGAGGTGATCGAGGACACGGAGGTGATGGGCTGTCCGATGAAGAAGGGACACATGGTGCTGCTGTCTTTTCCTGCCGCCAACCGCGACCCCGCCATGTTCCCCGATGCCGATAAAGTCATCCTTGATCGTAAGGAGAACCGCCACGCCGCCTTTGGCCTGGGCATTCACCGTTGCGTCGGTTCCAACCTTGCACGGATGGAAATGACCGTTGCGATCGAGGAGTGGCTGAAACGAATTCCAGAATTCAAACTCGATGGTGAGACGACGTGGTCCGAAGGCACCGTGCGCGGCCCGCGGCAGATGCCCGTGGTGTTTGGAAGTTAGCAGACCTGCAACGATAATCGCTCCATGTGTCAGCGGTGACCCCGCCGCCTCCCCGATTACCGGGAGGTGGCTGACACAAACGCGCCGGCAACAGGTCGCAATTCGACTATCGTTGAGAGTGTCCTTAACACGAAAAGGCTTGGTCTCTTGATTGGCTGGACCAGTCATGATATCAAAACTGATAGCATTGGAGGTGTGCGATGGGCCAAGTTTTGATTCGTAACATTTCGGACGAGGTCATCGAAACCTACAAAACAACGGCGCGAATGGCGGGCACCTCGCTGGAGCAGTACTTGCGTCAACTCATCGAAAAACAGGCGCCGTTTACGCCGGCAGAACGGATTCTGGTTACACACGAAATCAGGGCGCTCAGTCATGGAACATCGCGTCCCCTGACCAAAGATGAAATCCGTGATGGTTTGGAGCCGATGGACTGATTGTCATGTGGGTTGTCGATGCAGGGGTTGCCATCAAGTGGTTTGTCAATGAAGCGGGGTCGGACCGCGCTGACTTAGTCCTTGAGAAGGGGGCACGTTTGTTTGCGCCTGATTTGGCGCTGGCAGAGATCGCCAACGGACTCCGCCGCAAGGAACGCATGAACGCACTGTCTGCCGAGGCGACGTTAAAAGCTATTGAAGTCTTGCCTCGCCTGTTTCAGTCGCTGATCCCATGCTACAGTCATATTTGCGAAGCTACACGGCTGTCACAAGAGCTTGATCATTCGGTCTACGATTGTTTGTATCTTGCGGTCGCGCGCGCTCTCAACGCCCCGCTCATTACCGCCGACGGCAAGTTTACGATGAAGCTTGCGGGGACGGTGTACGCGGCGAATGCGGTGTTGCTGGCGGATTGGACGGGATGATGCAAGGGCGAGCTCGGACACAGTCTGGCAATGCTGTATTTTACATCCTAGCTCGAAAATCCAATGCTTGGTTGCCGCCGTTGTCGCTTCTTGAGCGTTGGCACGCCAAAGCCGCAGCTATTTGGCGCGGTCACGAAGATGCACTAGAAGCAATCTGATCCAAGCTAGCGAAACCACGAGTCCCGACACATGCACTTTGCCCTGACCGAAGAACAGTCAGCCATCCAGGACGTGGCGTTGACGTTTGCCAAGGAGCGTTTGGCCCCGCACGCGCTGGAGTGGGACGAGAAACAGCATTTCCCGGTCGATGTCATCCGTGAAACCGCGCAGTTGGGCATGGCGACGATCTACGTGCCAACCGAAAAGGGCGGTTCGGGTCTTTCGCGCATGGACGGCGCGTTGATCATGGAGGCACTGGCCTATGGGTGCCCGGCGATCTCCGCGTACATTTCGATCCACAACATGGTCGCCTGGATGGTCGGCAAGTATGGCAACGACGCTCAGGTTGCGGCCTGGATGCCCAAGCTTGCGACAATGGAATGGCTGTCGTCGTACTGCCTGACCGAGCCTGGCTCCGGTTCCGACGCCCAGGCGATGAAAACCACGGCCAAGAAGGTCGGCGATCATTACGTTTTAAACGGCTCCAAGCAGTTTATCTCGGGTGCCGGTACGACTGACTTCTACTTCGTGTTTGCGCGCACGGGCGGGGACGGTTCGGATGGCATCTCGGCGTTCGTGATCGAGAAGGGTACACCCGGATTGAGCTTTGGCGCGAATGAGAAAAAAATGGGCTGGAACGCGCAACCAACGCGCCAAGTCATCATGGATCATTGCAAGATTCCCGCCTTCAATCTGGTCGGCGGAATTGAAGGTCGCGGCTTCAAGTTCGCCATGTCCGGGCTCGACGGCGGCCGCATCAATATCGGCGCTTGCTCCCTGGGACCGGCGGCGTACGCCATCGACAAAGCCCGTGACTACATGTTCGAGCGCAAGGCTTTCGGCCAGAATCTCGCCGACTTCCAAGTCCTGCAGTTCAAGATCGCGGACATGGCAACCAACCTTGAAGCTGGCCGGATGATGATCTATCGCGCAGCTGATGCGCTGGACCGCGCCGATCCGCAGGCGTCAATGTATTCAGCCATGGGCAAGCGCTTTGCCACCGATTACGGCTTCGACATCGTCAACGACGCGCTGCAAATCCACGGCGGCTATGGCTATCTGAAGGACTACGGCATGGAGAAGCTGGTGCGTGATCTGCGCGTTCACCAAATTCTCGAGGGCACCAACGAGATTATGCGGGTGGTGATTTCACGGAAGGTGCTGGGTGGCAATCGGCGTTGATGCCAGGGTGACTTTATCGCGAACTAGCCGTGTGCTAAGCTGCAAATCATGAGTGCACTGCCCAAATCTGACATGACCACCGACGAGTTCCTAGCCTGGGTGAGAGCCCAGCCGAAGGAGGCCGGCCGCTTTGAGCTGATTGACGGGCATGTGGTGACGATGCAGTCCGAACGGCTGGTGCATACCGAGGTCAAGTTCGCACTTGCATTGGTGTTCCGGGATGCCATCAGTCAAGCAAAGCTCGCCTGCTACGCCTTGCCCGACGGCGCACTTGTACGCGTGAGCAAGACGCGCGCATTTCAGCCAGACACGCTCGTCTACTGCGGGCCACGTCACGCCTCCGCGAACATTGAAATCCCTGACCCGATCATCGTCTGTGAAGTCCTCTCGCCTGACAGTCTCGAACGTGACCACGGCGAGAAGCTTGAGGGCTATTTCTCTCTGCCGAGTGTGCAACATTACTTGATCGTCGATCCGGACCGGCATGTGGTCATCCACCATCGGCGCGGGACCGGTGAAGACATCATCATCCGCATCTATAAGGCTGGCCAGATCACGCTTGATCCGCCTGGGTTGATGATCAGCGTTGCGGACTTGTTTGATCGCGACCTCGTCCAATAAGGCTTCGCCGCGCCACGCTGTCGCGTCGCAGGTCGAGCCGGTATCATCGGTGCATGGCTCTCACCATTTGCAGGATCTGCGCAGCACTTGATGACCCCCCGCCGGGCACCACGCGTCCGTGTCCAGACTGTGGGGCCGTATGGTCTACACGACACGAGGAATTGGACACGCTGGATATCGCCCACATCGATTGCGACGCCTTTTATGCCTCGGTCGAAAAACGCGACAATCCGGAGTTGAGCGACAAGCCGGTGATCGTTGGCCACGCGGGCGGGCGAGGTGTGGTCACGACAGCCTGCTACATCGCGCGCAAGTTCGGCCCGCGCTCGGCGATGCCGATGTTCAAAGCGCTGCAATTGTGTCCGCACGCCGTCGTCATTCAGCCGGACATGGCCAAGTACAAAGTCGTCAGCCGCGACATCCGCGCCGTGTTCTCAGACGTGTCGGACTGCATCGAGCCGGTGTCTCTCGATGAAGCCTATCTGGATCTGACCCCAGAACATCATCTGGGCAGTAAACTTCCGGCCCAGTCCTTGATCCGAGCCCAACGGCGCATCCAGCGCGACATTGGCATCACGGTATCTGTTGGCCTGTCTTACAACAAGTTTTTGGCCAAGCTGGCATCTGAACTTGAAAAACCCAACGGCTATTCGGCCATCGGCCGGGCCGAAGCACGTGACTTTGTTGCAGGCCTGCCGGTCAGCAAAATACACGGTGTCGGTGCCGCCACTGCCGAACGGATGGCGGCGCAAGGCTTTGAGTTGGTCTCGGATCTGCAAGGCCTGAGTGAACGCGATATGGCGGCTCGTTTCGGAAAATTCGGTGAGCGGCTGTATCAATTCGTCCACGGCGAAGACGGTCGAAGAGTGACACCGGATCGCCCGACCAAAAGCGTGTCCGCCGAGAACACGTTCCGCCGCGACACCGCACAGCTGGATGAGTTGCTCACCGAGTTGCATGACCTGTCGGGTCAGGTCGAAAATCGCTTGAAGCGGTCAGGCCTTGCAGGCCGAACTGTGGTCTTGAAACTCAAGACGCATGATTTCCGAACCCTCACAAGACACAGCCAGCTGCTGGTTCCAACACATCGCGCGGATCTGATTTATGCAGCCGCCGAGGCCTTACTCCGGAAGGCCGCTCTTGGCATGGCTTTCCGCCTGATTGGCGTTGGCGTCGCCGATGTGACGGCCGCTGCGACAGCAGATCCTCCGGACTTGTTTTCACGCTGATGGCTCCCGGTTTCACGCTGATGGCTCCGGTCCAGCGTGGCACGTCATTTTACCCGGCCGGGAATGATCTTACCGTCTTTATAGGTCGGTGGTTCATAGGCCTGACCGGCGTTACCCTCTTCCTTCGAACTGAAGATGAACAGGGTCACCATGACGACGGCGAGCCCCGCAAGAAATAGAAAGATCAGCGGTGCTTCATCGAGAATCTGACGCGGATGCTTGCTGTTATTTTTAATCAAGAATTCATACCCGATATAGAGCGCGGCCGGCGCCAGAAACAACAGGACATTCTCAAAAACGACACGCAGCATTGGAGGTTCCCCATTCGTCACCAGCCGATGAGCATAGCACACTTGTCACCCGCTGGGGCTAAAGATCCCCAGTGGCTGTCAGATCCTGACTCGCTCTGCGGCCAGGGTGATTCAATTCACCACATATGATGCCGACGCGAACAGGATTCTGACAGCCCCGGAGTCACTGGGGGCCGGCCATGAACACGCAGACACTGC
>JAYSUN010000224.1:0-5025 GCA_043719045.1 Hyphomicrobiaceae bacterium
CGGTCTTTGCCGGTCCCAACCACGAGACGAACCCAGCCCTCGCTGACACAGTATTCCTCAACGTTGGTCTTCTCTATGCCTTTGAAGCGCACACCAATACCGCGCTCAAGAATGGCTGCGTTGTAGTGCGGGCTATGTGGTTCCGTCGACAAGCGATCAGGCAGCGTGTCGGCAGGCTCGGCGGCAGTGTCGTCGGGCATAGCAGGCATCCTCACGTGATGCGGTGACTGAGAGTGTGTTCACATAAAGCAGGTGTTGGCAGGTGTCACCTCACCTCTGGCCGAGTTGGCCGCGAACTTGGCATTGCCGCGTTCGTTGTCCTCAGCATGATCCTTGCGCCCTTGAACGCTGCAGTGGTCAGAGTGATCGTCAACTCAGGATGAACCGAAGCATGACGGAATTGCTGAAATGACATCTGTTGTCAGATAGTCGTCATGCCGAAGATGGCCGGTACCCGCGGCAAGGATCGCTTGTCCTGGACCGTGTCGGGGCTACCGACCTGCGTCGGCATGACGAGGGATACCGAACCGGAAAAGTTCTGACCCGTCCTGCCGCTGACCGCGCGCCGGCATGCGACAGGCTTGCGGGATGCGCTCGCAGATCAATCTGTCGCATTGTGGACCGCGCACGATATCCGACTGAACTCAGCGGGTCGGGATCGGTTTCTCACCGCGGTAGTCATAGAAGCCGCGCTGGGTTTTCCGGCCGAGCCAACCGGCTTCGACGTATTTCACCAACAACGGACACGGCCGATATTTGCTGTCGGCGAGGCCTTCGTAGAGAACCTGCATCACGCTCAGGCAGGTATCGAGACCGATGAAGTCGGCGAGTTCCAACGGTCCCATCGGATGATTGGCACCAAGTTTCATGGCCTTGTCGATGCTCTCGACGGTGCCGACACCCTCGTACAATGTGTAAACGGCCTCGTTGATCATCGGCAGGAGGATGCGATTGACAATAAATGCCGGGAAGTCCTCGGACACAGCAATGGTTTTGCCGAGTGTCGAGACGAATTCCTTGGCGCGGCCGAAGGTGGCGTCTTCGGTGGCGATGCCGCGGATCAACTCGACGAGCTGCATCACCGGCACCGGATTCATGAAGTGAATGCCGATGAAGCTGTCGGGACGATCGGTTGAAGCGGCCAACCGCGTGATCGAGATCGACGACGTATTCGATGCGATCATCGCGCCCTTTTTCAATTTCGGGCACAGCTCCTGAAAAATTCTCTTCTTCAGGCTCTCATCTTCGGTCGCAGCTTCGATGACAATATCGGCATCGGCCAGTGCGGCCATGTCGGCTGCGTAGGTGATCCGCGCCATCGCCGCACGCATCACGTCGTCCTTGATAGAACCGCGCGAGACCTGACGCACCATGTTCTTTTCGATGATCCCATAAGCCGTATCGAACGCCTCGCGCTTGAGGTCGTTGAGCATGACCTCATAGCCCGCAAGCGACACCACGTGAGCAATGCCGTTGCCCATTTGGCCAGCGCCTATGATGCCGACTTTTTTTACGCCGGATGTGCCACCGAGAGTGCCTGCGACGGTGCGTGTCTTGGTTGCTGCGTCCATGACGCTTGCTCCATTCCCAGGCCGCACGAAGCGGCCAAATTGAGCCCAGCTTTACGTGCTGGACTTCTCGAGTTCCGTTTTCAATTCAGGCATGATCTGAAACAAATCTCCAACCAGACCATAGTCGGCCACTTGGAAAATCGGCGCCTCGCCATCCTTGTTGATGGCAACGATGACCTTGCTGTCTTTCATGCCTGCGAGATGTTGGATGGCTCCGGATATACCGACCGCCAGATACAGCTCCGGTGCGACGGCCTTACCAGTCTGGCCAACCTGATAGTCGTTCGGCACGAAGCCGGCGTCGACGGCGGCCCGCGAGGCACCGACCGCAGCACCGAGCAGATCGGCGACGGGCTCAATGAAGGTCTTGAAATTTTCGCCGGACTGCATCCCGCGACCACCGGAGACAACGATGCGCGCTGAGGTCAGTTCAGGACGGTCATTCTTCTGGATCTCGGCTTTTTCGAAGGCAGATAGACCAACCGCAGCCGGCGTGCTCACGGATTCGATCGCCGCCGAGCCGGATTGACCGACGGCTTGGAACGAGGCCGTGCGCACGGTGATGACGATCGTGCGATCGCTTGTCTGCACGGTTTGGATGGCATTTCCGGCATAGATCGGTCGCTCAAAAGTATCAGGACTGAGCACTTTCATGATGTCGGAGATTTGCATGACATCGAGTTCGGCGGCCACCCGCGGCATGATGTTCCTGCCAGAGGGGGTTGAGCATGCCAGGACCGCTTTATAGTTGGCCATCATCGGGACAATCAACGCCGACATTTCCTCAGCCAGTTGGCGGGCATACTGCGGGGCGTCAGCGACCAGCACCTTGGCAACACCGTCAAGCTTTGCTGCCTGCTCGGCAATGGCCTTGCAGCTATGACCTGCGACGAGAACGTGAATGTCACCACCCAGCGCCTTGGCGGCTGACATGGCTTTGGCTGTCGCCGCGCCCAAGTTGGCATTGTCGTGGTCGGCCAGAAGTAGAACGCTCATGACAGAACTCCCGCCTCGTTCCTGAGTTTGTCGACCAGTTCGGCGACGGTCTTGACGATGATGCCGGCCTTACGGCCTGCGGGTTCAGTGGTCTTGAGAACCTTCAAGCGGGGCGTAACGTCGACGCCGAGATCGGCCGGCTTCTTGATGTCGAGTGGCTTTTTCTTGGCCTTCATGATGTTTGGCAAAGACGGATAGCGTGGCTCATTCAAGCGCAGATCGGTCGTGATAATGCAGGGCAGCTTGAGCTTCAAAACTTCCATGCCGCCGTCAACCTCGCGCGTCACCGTGGCGGCAACACCTTCAAGCACGATTTTTGACGCGTACGTCGCCTGCGGCCACTTCAAAAGCGCCGCCAGCATCTGGCCCGTCTGATTGCAATCGTCGTCGATGGCCTGCTTGCCGAGAATGACGAGATCGGGATTTTCGCCGGCGATGACCGCTTTCAGAAGTTTTGCGACTGTGAGCGGCTCGATCACGTCGGTCTCACCTGTCTCGACGAGAAGCCCGCGGTCAGCGCCCATCGACAAGGCTGTGCGGATGGTTTCCTGCGACTTGGTCGGCCCGATCGACACCGCGACGATCTCGGTAACGATGCCCTTTTCCTTCAGTCGCACAGCCTCCTCGATGGCAATTTCGTCGAAGGGGTTCATCGACATCTTGACGTTGGTGAGCTCAACGCCAGAACCATCGGATTTGACACGGATCTTGACGTTGTAATCCACGACGCGTTTGACCGGCACGAGAACTTTCATCGAATTCTGGCTCCCAGTTCCTGATCAGGTCGACGGCGACCGTGTGGCATCCGAGTTTACTATGGCTGCGGCGTGATAAATTTTCGGGCAGCCCGTGTCTAGGACGCCGCCATGGTGCACTGCAACGGGTCACACAGCCATGCCGCAGCACATCGCCGTGGCGTTTTGTCTCGCCAGCGAGCCTAAGCGCTTCGCAAGTGCGAACCGATTAGGCGGGGGCAGCCGCAGTGTCAATGTCCGCGCGATCGGTGCGCGATCGGTGTCCCCGGCTGGCAGCTCAGGTTCACCGAGTCAGGCCACCGGCGCTTTCGCGTATTCCGCGTCGGAGACTTTCTCCAGCCAGTTGACGTGGACGCCATTGAGCGCCTCGTGGATCGCAATATGCACCATCCCTTGCGTCGGCGATGCACCATGCCAGTGCTTTTCGCCAGGCGGAATCCAAACGCTGTCACCGGCCTTCAAGGAGCGAACCGGCCCACCCCAGACCTGGGTGCGCCCGGTGCCTGAGATCACGTGCAAGGTCTGGCCGAGCGGATGGGTGTGCCAAGCGGTGCGGGCGCCCGGCTCGAAACTGACGCGGGCAGCCCGAACACGCGCCGGTTCCGGCGCCTCAACAATCGGGTCTTGCCAGACCGTGCCGGTGAACCAGTCCGGATTGACGCGCCGGGTTTCGACGCTGGCGGCAGGGTGGATGTCCATGGTGTGCTCCGTTTTTTTGCCAACCCAACCCAATCACAACACCACGAACGAGTCGACCGGCCCAGCGCTAGAATATCACCGGGTTTCAGGCCGGAGCGAATTGGTCGCGACATCGACGTGCAACGCGCCTGAAGCGCTGCGCGATAGCTTGTAAACCGTGCCATCGGCCGCTGAATAGGTTGTCAAAACACCCTCAAACTGAAGTGTTCCAGGCGTGCAGGTGGTCTGCGTGACGATGCTGTTGTGGAGCAACGCATGTTTGGTTTTGTCGAACTGGTAACTGACCGGGGCCCCCGAGCGGTTCTCGATCCGAAACGAATACTTGTACGTCTCGGGTCGGCCAAAGAGCTGCACCGACAGATATTTCGGAACTGCATCAGCCGACTTGGCGATGCCGATGCCGATTTCAGTGACCTGTCGGTCGAGCATTGCGGCACGGTGGGGTGGCGAATTTTTCCAACCCGTTACAGCTCCGCTCGCAAGGCCGCGTGGATCAAACCCACGGCTGTCCTGGTTCATGGCCAGGTTCTCGGCGACGATGCAGGCTTTGTAGCCTTGCACTGCCGTCCGATCCACGGGTTTGCGCCCATCGACGGTGTGGCCGAATTGATTGGTTTGCGCCAGATATTCGGCAAACGCCTTTGCGGCCTTGGCCAACGTCGCGTTGGGTCGGACGGCGGAAAGCCTCTGCTCCGCACGGAACGCATTGGTCATTTCAATGATAGCCGCTTCGGTCTGCGGCAGATCCGGGAAGGCCATGGATTGCCCCAACGATGTCAGCAGCCCTCTAAAAACCGGATCTCTGAGGCAATCATGTGGCGCCAAACCAAAACGCGGCAGCCCGGTGCGCAGGTGTTCCTCATGCCCGCACCAGCGAGCCTGCCCAGAATGACTACTGCGCGGCCTGTTTGAATTGCTGGGATAGCGGGCACTCGGCCCACAGCTCACTGAGAGCTGCCACCAGCGCGTCCATGTGTGCGTCGGTGTGCAGCGGTGTCGGGGTC
>JAYSUN010000225.1:0-5010 GCA_043719045.1 Hyphomicrobiaceae bacterium
CCAGCCCTCGGATAGCGTGAAGAGATCGTGGCGACGACCGATCACCGACGCCCCCTTTGTGCGATATCCGCCGACTACGAGATGAAGAGGGCCGTCAAAGATATCGGCCTGATGCACAGGTGCGGCTGGCACGGAGCCTTCGTTCCCTTCGGGCATCAGCGGATGTGGCACAACGAACTCGGAGAGGTGCGTCCAGGCGGGAGCCGAGGTTGAGAACGAAGCGAAGCGTTCCGTGATCGCCCCATCCTTTCGCATCGTCAGTCGCGGACTGTGGGGATGTGGCCAGATGCCATCGACTTTGAATCTGAACTGTTGCTTGCGAAAGCTCGTGAATGCTGGCCCCGATCTCGCTCCCAGAACGTCGCAAGCAGAATCCAGCGCGGCGCGGACCAACTCGACCTTCGCTGGTTGCCAGAACAGCCCTCTCGTCAGGCCTATCTCAGTGGCGCGAACGATCTGCTGCGACCCGATCGGGTCAACCCATGTGGGTCGATCCGTCACAAAATTCGGTTCGTAATCGGGGATGTAGTCGCGAAGCCGCGGCAGCGTGACGACATTGCGCCAGACCGTCTCGCGCAGGTTGCGTCCGCTCACCAGAGTCGTGATCGGGGCCTTCATCGCGCCGACGCGGAGGTTCCCCTGAAAGCCGCCGCCAAAGCTCGGGCTGTTGCACGCTTGGTTGAACAATGCTATCGCCGCAACAGGCCCGCCCAGTCTCCGCACCTCGCCAGCTTCATTGAAGAACGCGTGGTTGTTCCCTTCCGGCAAACCGATCAGAAGCTTCTGAATAGGTGTTACTTCGGCGGCGGTGACGCCACGCGTTTGCATGAACGGATGCGTCGGATGCTCCAGATCGAACCAGTTAGCGCACGGCCTGCATCCATCCAAGAGTTCCTCAGGCGTGAGCGGCGCCCGGCAGTGACGTCGAAGTTCGGCGTCGTCTTCCGGCAGGAACATGACTTGTGCCATGCAGACCAACAATTGAAGACTCGCCAACTCCAGGTCGTCGCGTGGCAGACTGACGCGCCAGGCACCGTCAGAGCACAGCAGCTCTTCGAGCGTCAGCAATCGGAACGGTCCGGCCCCGTGATCCGCTCGCGCGGGAACCCATGTCGCTTCAAGCAGATTCATCGATCTCCCTTTCCAATCCGAACTCGGCCGTATAACTCAACAGTGTGCCGCTGGGCAGGCACACCGAATGAGCCATCCCGTCCTGCTTCATCATGACGTGGTAACGCCCATCGTCGTCTGGCTTGACGTCGCGCAGCCGGCCTTGCCAACTGTTTGGCACCGGCACCACATTGAGCGCAAGTGCCTCAAGCTGTGCTCGATCGTCCATCTCATTGAGCAAGGCGCCGTCAAGAAGCCGGCCGTCGTCGCGCAGCGGGAGGATGCTCAAGCTCATTTCGCCATCGCGCGTCTTGATGGTGATGTGCACGTCGTCGTCGTTGAACAGCCTCCGAGGGGTGCTGATCATGGATTTTGCGTGCATCGTCGCGGCAATTTGAGCGCCCCACCATTGGTCATGATCACGGGTGACGGTTGGCGGCTCGTCCGGCCATTCGGACGCGTTGTACACAGGCTCGATCCAATTGCGGTAAGCATACGGAAAGTCGATATGCGACTGGCGCGCTAGCAGTTGATCGGTACGCCAAAGTACCCTTGTGTTGCCGTAGATGAGCTTGTGCAACCCGTAATCGGCGCCATCCACTGTCAACACAGTGCATCGTGGCTGCTCGAATCCCACGGGGCGCTGCCTTTCGTGGCGGTGAAGACGGCCCAAGCGCTGAAACAGCAAGTCGACCGGGCAGATTTGCGTGAGCATCCAGTCAAAGTCAATATCGAGGCTCTGCTCCACGACCTGTGTCGCGATCAGCACGCGGCCACCGTTGCGGACGGCGTCTCGCCCGTAATGGTTGCGCACGGCTTCTTCTTTGCCCTGCCTATCAACGAATCGGTAGCGCGCATGGAAGAGATCGACTGGCAAGGTGGTGATAGCGCGCAGCCGACGTGTCAGGGTTTGGGCTTGGTCCACCAGATTGACGATCACTGCCACCCGCGCACCGGCCGCTACCGCAGCAATGATCCTCGACAGCAATTGGTCATCTGGTTTAGCTTCCGGCAACCGGATGGTTTCGACGCTGATCGTGCGCGGGCCAGGTCTTTGCTCTTCGGGTACCGAAAGGGGTTCGATAGGTTCGGGGCGCGCCGACGGCGTGGCACTTGAGTTCGTCGCTGCGAACCAAACGGCGGGATAGGTCGTGGTGATCCGCGACACCGCACCCCAGCTCGACAACAGCTTCTCGCGCACGCCCGACGGCAGCGTGGCCGAAAGGAGTACCGCCGATCCACCGGTGTCACGCTGGCGCCGCAATACCTCGGCCAACAAGCCATGCATGTACGAGTCGTAGGCATGCACTTCATCGACGATCAAGACGGACTTGTTCAAGCCGAAGCCACGCACGAACTTGTGCCGCACGGGCAAGACAGAAAGCAGTATTTGGTCGACGGTGCAGACACCCAGTTGTCCAAGGAACACGCGCTTGCGACTCTGCGCCAACCAGGTGCTGCACTGAGCTGCCGCTTCCTCGGAGCCCTGCGCGGTGTCGCCGCGACCAAGCTCAACCAATCGTTCGAAGACATGGTTGTGATCACGATGGCCGTGTGCCAACACGACGTTGGCAGGTTTGTCGCCAAAAGCCTTGCTCGCAAACTCTTTGACGCGATCCAACATCGCGTTGGCCGTTGCCTGCGTTGGCAACGCAAAGATGATGGAGTCCGCCTGACCCGCCGCCAGCAGCCGCCATGCATGTGCAAGGGCCACTTCGGTCTTGCCGCTGCCGGTCGGCGCTTCCACGACTACAAGGCCCGGTTCGGCGGGTAGTTCATCTACGAGAACCTGCACTCCCCTTGGCGATTCATTTGGTTTGAGAAGCTTGGCCAACCCATCGTAGGGTTCAACGCCATGTACCAAACCCATTCGAGCGAGCCATCGCTTTGACTGGATATCGATCACCCGATTCTCGAAGTACTCAACGGCGTTCGGAGCCGCAGGTACGACCACATAGGGGCAAATGTCGGTGTTGGAACCCAACCAATCGCATGCGGCGCAAAACCCTGCAAGAAGGTGCTGGGCAGCGGTGCCACATGGGGGCGGAATACTGGCCAAGGACAGGTTGGCTGGCTCGAGAAACAGCCTGGCCATCTCGGCCACAAGAGCGCGGCGTGCGTCACTATCACGCTCAGCGATGTAGGGCTCTGCATCAATGGCCATCCTTGTCGCAGTCGACCACTCGCCATGGTGACCGGTTACCGCTTCAAGCCAAGGAAGCCATGCGTCGAAGACCGATCGGTCGTCATCGGGGCAAGCAAGCCAGTTGAGGTACTCCATTGCTGCCCACTTCAGCCCGGCGGCGCCATGGTCAAACCGCGACTCGTGCACGACGTCCTCGTGATTCACATCAGGCTGCAGTTCACGCAACACGTCGGGAGCCTTCAGCTGGAATCTCACATCAAGCTTGCCAAGATCGTGCAGCGCGACAAAGAACAGTACCCACGCACGGGCGTGCTCTTCAGACACGCCCAAGGCGTGAACGAAGATGCGACGCATGCTCGCGGTACCTTCCCACCAGCAGGTGGCAACTGCCACTACGTCGAGGCAGTGATATGGGAGCAGGTGAAACTGCTCTTTCGACCCTTCGACGGGTCGAGCCTTTCCCCAATAGAGCCAGTAGCTGTTCATGTTCATGGTGTCCGTCTCTCCTGGATTCGCGCTCACGGCATCCGCTCAAGCATCTCGATGCCCACCGCAGCCACATCCAGGCTGTGCCAGGGCAGTGGGTGATAGGCGGCAGCCTCGGCATCCGCCGGTCGCGCCTTGCCCCAGTACTCGAAGCCCAATGTCGATTGCACCGCCGCCCCTGAATCTCGTTGTTTGGGTCATTCTTGATGCGAGGTGGCTCAAATAGCGAGCCTGGCGGCCGGTGTTTACCCTTGCCATTTGTTCAAACATCGCTTTGGCGGCCGCTCATCGGGGGCTCGCGTCGTGCTTCCTGCGGTGACACGATCAGGACGAATTCGCAGCCCTGCCGCCGCGACAATGCAGCCATGACAAACACCGTGCCTCAACCCGCCGCGTCCAGTGCCGCTCAGCCCCTGCGCATCGCCCTGCTCATCGACGCCGACAACGTCCACCCATCGTTCGCCGACGAGATGTTCGCGGTGCTCGGTGCCTTGGGCGTGATCACCTTGCGGCGGGCCTATGGCAATTTCGGCAAGCCCGAGGTGCAGAAGTGGCATGCGGCGATGCGCCAGCATGCGGTGGCGCCGGTGCACCAGCACGACCTGGTGGCGGGCAAGAACGCCACCGACATCCGCCTGGCCATCGACGCCATCGAGTTGGCGGTGGAAGGGCAGGTCGATGTGCTGGCCATCGCCTCGTCGGACTCCGATTTCTCGCCGCTGGCGATTCGCCTGCGCGAGCGCGGCATGCCGGTGATCGGCTTTGCGCAGCGTGGCAAGACGGCGGCTGATCTGGCGGCGGCGTTCGATACGTTTCACTTGCTTGAGCGCAGCGCCGCGGATGGCGCCGAGGCCAAGCCGGCGGCGCGGGCACGGCGCACGGCGGCTAAACCGGCGGCAGCGCGGGCAGCGAAGGCATCGACACCGGCGCCTGCACCTGCGCTTGCACATGCACCGGCGCCCGTACTGACGCCGGGCCGGACCAGCCAGCTGCTTGCCGCAAAGCCTGCCGCAGATCACCCACCAGAGACGTCCGCGCCGGCAGCCGTGGCGCCTGCACGTCGATCGCGCGCGGCGCCGCGTTCGCGCCGGGCCGTTGCGGCGGACGAGGCCGCGGTGATCGCAACCCAGGTGCCGCTCGAATTGAATGCCCCAGCGCCAGCGCCAGCGTCAGCGACCACCCGACCCGAACCCACCTGGCCGACCGACATCGCTGCCATCCTGGCCGCTGTGCCCGACCTGCGTGGCGCCGGCATGCCCTTGAACAGT
>JAYSUN010000226.1:0-1851 GCA_043719045.1 Hyphomicrobiaceae bacterium
CGTGATGACGACATGATATCGCACCGTGATTAAATTCAAAACTGATGGAGGATACGCCATGAGCGAAACTAAAGTGAAATCCATACCCGATGGCATGAATTCATTAACAGCATATTTGACCTGCGACGGCGGCAGCGCTGCGATTGCATTTTACAAAAAGGCCTTTAACGCCGTTGAGACATTTCGGCTGGCCCGAAATGATGGAAAGATCATGAATGCGATGATCCGCATCGGCGACTCTGGACTGATGATCATGGACGAGTTTCCGGAGATGAAAGCGCTGGGACCCAAGTCCCTGAAGGGCTCGCCGGTGACCATCCATTTGCAGGTCGAGGATGTTGACGGAGTGGTGAAGCAAGCAGTTGCTGCCGGTGCAAAAGTCCACACGCCGGCGACCGATATGTTCTGGGGTGATCGTTATGCCATGTTGGAAGACCCGTTTGGCCATCATTGGTCAGTGGCCACGCGCACACGCAACGTCAGCCCTGAAGAATTGCAGGAAGCCGCTACTAAAATGTAACGGATTGATGGAGTCGTTGCACCATGGCGGCCGCTGCACTACCAACACCAAGCCGCACAGAGGCGGCATCGTCCGATCTTCGATCCGATACCGTCCAAGGTCTCACTGCAGCAGATGCTCAAGCGCGGCTGAAAACGGACGGCTACAATGAGTTGCCCCGACCTGACAAGCGCACGCCCCTGGGCATTGTCGTTGAAGTCATCCGTGAACCAATGCTGTTGCTGTTGCTCGCTGCCGGCGCGCTTTATCTGATTTTCGGCAATCTCGGGGAAGCGCTTATCCTCATTGCATTTGCGATGATGTCTGTGCTGATCACGGTGATCCAGGAATATCGTACCGAGCGCGTGCTGGAGGCGCTGCGCGATCTGACCAGTCCGCGCGCGCTGGTCATTCGCGATGGTGAGCGGGTTCGGATTGCCGGCCGCGACGTGGTGCGGGGGGATGTCATCGTCCTCAACGAGGGCGACCGGGTTCCGGCAGACGCGACGCTGATCCAAAGCAACGACTTGCAGACCGACGAATCATTGCTGACGGGCGAGTCCGTCCCGGTCCGCAAGTTTGCGCGTGAGAATGCTGCCTCGGTGAGAAGCGATCGGCCGGGCGGTGATGATTTGCCGTTTGTGTTCTCCGGCACGTTGATCGTGCGGGGCACCGGGCTCGCCGAAGTGACGGCCACTGGCGTTCGCAGTGAGATCGGCAAAATCGGCCAGTCGCTCACTCTGTTGGAGACGGAGCCGCCACGGCTGCAGGCACAAGTTCGCCGCCTTGTCCGTGTGTTCGCTATGGTCGGTGGTCCGGTTTGTCTCGCGGTCGTCCTGCTCTATGGGACTTTGCGCGGGGGCTGGCTCGATGCGGTTCTTGCCGGCATCGCGCTGGCCATGTCCATGCTGCCCGAAGAGCTTCCGATCGTACTCACCGTGTTCATGGCCATGGGCGCGTGGCGCATCTCGCAAGTCCGTGTCCTGACACGGCGCGCTTCCGCCATCGAAACACTCGGCTCGGCGACGGTTTTGTGCACCGACAAGACGGGTACGCTGACCGAGAACCGAATGATCATCACCGAACTGCGCCTCAAAGGTGGCGAAACCTTCAAACCCGACGGGACGGGGGAAATTAAACTCCCCGATGGGTTTGATGAACTCGTGAAATTCGGACGTCTCGCCAGTGCGCCAGTTCCATTCGACCCGATGGACAAGGCCTTTCATGGCTTGGGCGAAAAGACTTTGCGCGGGACCGAGCATCTGCCCGCTACAGACTGGAAGCTCAAGCACACGTACGGACTTCGCCCAGATCTGCTGGCGATGTCGCAAGTCTGGCAAACCAGCAAAACC
>JAYSUN010000227.1:0-1849 GCA_043719045.1 Hyphomicrobiaceae bacterium
GACGATTTGTGGAAGGACCACCATCAATGGCGGACACCGCGGATCGTACCAAATCGGCCCGCCCATTCAGGGTGATTCAGTTCTTGGCCTTACTCTTTCCAATGGTTTCCCGGAATGCCTGTCGGCCGTCAGCCGACTGGCATATCCGGGATCTTTATCACTTGAGGTAAGGCACTGTTGTGCAACAACGATAGTGGTAAAGACCCCGGATATTTGCTGCCCGAAGCGGGCAGAAAATTCCGGGGAACCAGACCGAGGGCGTGGAGAGTTGAATGTCCCTGCCTTGCTAGACCCAACATCCACGGGTGGTGCTGAAGTTGTTGGGTCTCGCAAAGGGGGCTCACCCGAGCTTAAGGCTCATCATTTAATAAGGCTAAATCTATGCAAACCAGTGGTGAAGTTATGAGCACCGGCAAGCCAGCCACCAAGTTCGCCGACATCCGCGACTTGACGTTTGAGCGCTCGCTGAAAGAACTTGAGTCCATCGTTGGCCGCCTCGAGCGCGGCGACGTTGAGCTTGAGGAAAGCATCGCCATCCACGAACGCGGCGAAGCGCTGAAAGAGCATTGCGATCGCCTGCTGAAGCAAGCGGAAGCCAAGGTGGAAAAGCTGACCCTAGGTGCCGACGGCCAACCGCGCGGCACGACCCGGCTCGATCCGGAGGGTTGAGCGCACTGATGCGGTTGCCCGCATCGCCCGATAGCAACGTGTCACACTGATCACGCAACACTTCCCGATGTTCAAACTGCGGAAACGGCAGTATTGACCGAGCTAGGGATGAACCGTGAGGCCGCCGTGACTGATCCGAAAATCGCCAAACCACTGCTGTCAGGCAAGCCAAATGTGATTAACGTCGGGCTGGAGCAGTTTGCCACCGAACTGGCGCAGGCCGGGGCGACGGTAACGCACGTGGCGTGGGCACCACCAGCGCGCGGCAATGCCAAACTGGCGGCGTTGCTCGCCAAGCTCGGGGTTTGAGACCGTGAAAGCCATCGAGACCGCTAATGCGGAGGCCCTACACCGCATCTTGACGGCTGATCCCGTGTTGGTCGATTGCCGACCGGCGAGCGAGCTGGTGCCAGCACTAGCTGACGGCCAGATTATCCTGCACGCTGGTCCGCCGATCAACTGGGAGCGCATGTGCGGGCCGATGCGCGGCGCGGTCATGGGTATCGCCGTGTTCGAAGGTTGGGCCAGAGATTTGGCCGATGCCGAAGCCAAGGCGGCGGCTGGCAAGTTCACGTTCGCGCCCAACCACCACTACGACTGCGTCGGACCGATGACCGGCATGACGACCAAGAGCCAGCCGTTACTGGTGGTCGAGAACCGCACGTTTGGCAACCGCGCCTATTGCGCCATCAACGAAGGCCTCGGCAAGGTCATGCGGTTCGGCGGCAATGATGCCGAAGTGCTGACACGGCTAGCTTGGCTGCGTGACGTTTGCGGCCCGGCGTTGGGGCGGAGCCTACAGAAGACTGGCGGCATTGCGCTGAAAGCGCTGGTGTCGCGCGGCCTGACCATGGGCGACGAAATGCATCAGCGTAACGTCGCGTGTTCCTCGCTGCTGTTGCGCCTGTTGGCCCCAAGCTTGGCGGCAACGTCCACCGATCAAGCCGCACTTGAGGCGACGTTGAGTTTCATCGGCAAGAACGACCAATTCTTCCTCAACGTGGCAATGGCGATGGCGAAATCCATGACCGACCCGGCCCGCAACATTCCCAATTGCTCCGTCGTCACTGCGATGTGCCGCAATGGCACGGACTTTGGCATCCGCGTCTCCGGCACGGGGGATCAGTGGTTTACAGCGCCCGTTGAAATGCCGGTTGGCCTGTACTTCCCCGGCTTCTCC
>JAYSUN010000228.1:0-4990 GCA_043719045.1 Hyphomicrobiaceae bacterium
CCCCATCTGCTGGCGCGCATACGCACGACGCGGGTCTGACGGCGGTGGGTGGGCTGGATCGGAGCGAAATCGAACCACTTGTTTTGCCGCGCATCCTAAGTCTGCACCATTTAAGATGTGTCATCGCCATTGATATGACTTCAGTCCGTGCTCGACCTCGGCTACCGTCAATCGCACATTGCTTGTCGATGTCGGGGACCTGTCTATGAAGCTTGGCTTTTTCACCATGCCGATCCATCCGGTGGACAAGGATTGGCGCGTTGCATTGAGGCAAGACAGAGAGGCCTTTATTCTGGCCGATGAGCTTGGCTTTACTGAGGGCTATGTCGGCGAGCATGTCACTGACCGCGCAGAGAACATCACCTCAAGCGCAATTTTTATCGCGTCTTTGGCAAATGCGACCAAGCATATCAAGCTCGGCACGGGCACGGTAAATTTGCCGAACAATCACCCAGCACACGTCGCCGCCAATATCGCTATGCTCGACCACATGTTGGACGGCCGGTTCCTGTTTGGCATCTCGCCAGGCGGCCTGCTGTCGGATGCGGAAATCTTTGGCAATCTCGATGCCAATCGCAACGAGATGTTCCTGGAGGCGATCAATCAAATCCTAGCGCTCTGGGCGAATGAACCGCCGTATGATCTCAATGGTAAGTATTGGAAGATCTCGACCAAGCGAACACTGGTCAAAGAAATCGGTCAGGGCTACATTCCCAAACCATTGCAGCGACCGCATCCGCCGATCATTGTGACAGCGGTGGCTCCGCACTCCAACGGTGTTACAGAAGCAGCCGCGCGTGGATGGGAGCCAATTTCCGCCAACTTCCTGATGCCGGTCTGGGTCAGGAGCCACTGGCCAAAGTATGTCGAAGGCTGTCTGAAAGGCGGCCGCCATGCCGATCCCGCCAATTGGCGCGTTGCCAAAAGTATTTTTGTTGCCGATGACGAGAAGACAGCGCGTCACTATGCGATGAGCGCCATGAGCCCCTATCGGCGATACTATGAATCGCTCACGGCCAAACTGGTCAAAAATGGCCGCGCAGAGTTGTTCAAAACGTCACGCGACACGCCTGACAGCGTCGTGACCGTCGACTATGTCTGTGACAACCTTATCATCTACGGCACTCCGGCTCAGGTGACCAACAAGATCCTGGCATTCCGTGAGCAGGTGGGTGATTTTGGCACTCTGCTTTATCCGGGCCATGATTGGGCCGATGTGGCGCTGGGCCGCCGCTCCATGGTGCTGATGGCCGAAAAGGTGATGCCTGCCGTCAACGCTGCCATCAGTGCAAACGCGAAAGCCGCAGCCGAGTGACCCAAGCTCAGGTTCTGTGTCCGTGCGCGGAAGCGTTGCCGGTGTTCGACATCACGAACGGCCACTGTCTGTTCGTCGTGAAGGACAATCAGCCCGCGCTGAAAACCGGTGTCGCCGTCGCCCGAGCGGCGGCTCGCGCTCACCCGCGCCCGCTGGGCAATCGAAAACAAACTGCGCCACGTGCGCGACGTCTCGATGGCCAAGGACCGTTGCCGCGTCCGCAATGTAGCTCTCGGCAGCATCCGCCGCACCGGCCAAGCCACCCGCGAAGTCCGCGAAAACGACAGCGAAGATCGCAGCGAAGCCATCCAAGCCGTCACCGGGAAGATGCTTTGAATGGCCCTGGCCGCGCCGGTGGCCAGCACGCAGTGTGGATGTATCGCGAGCACGCACTGCCACACTCTGACTGGGACACGACCCGGAAATGCCGGCGGGACTTGGTTGAGTTGGTGCCAACGTCTGTAAGCCAACGCTGCAAAAAGCAAACGCGAACGCTGGGTGCGCTCGCGTCTGACGGGATCCCGAATTATTGACGTTGAATCAGACAACCACGACCGTCATGTCGGCGACGCCGTCGACGTGGCCATGCATGGTGTCACCTTTTTTGATGCCACCAACGCCGGCTGGGGTTCCCGTGAAAATCAAATCGCCGGCCTTCAATTCAAAGAGTTTCGACAGGAACGCGATTTGATGGGGGATATTCCAGATCATCTGCGCGAGATCGCCGGTCTGACGGCGCTCGCCGTTCACATCGACCCAAATGGCCCCCTTGGTTGGATGGCCAATTTTTTCGGCTGGATACAGAGCTGTACACGGCGCTGAATGTTCAAAAGCTTTGCCGATTTCCCAAGGCCGGCCGGCCTTCTTCATATCGGACTGCAGATCGCGGCGGGTCATATCGAGGCCGACTGCATAGCCATAAACGTGGGCCATGGCGGTGGCGGGATCAATGTTACTGCCACCGGATTTCAGTGCGACGACCAGCTCAATCTCGAAGTGTACGTCTTTAGTTTCTGCCGGGTACGGAAATTTGCCGTTGAGCAGAAGATTGTCCGGGTTCTTTTGAAAGAAAAATGGCGCCTCTTTATTCGGGTCGTGGCCCATCTCACGAGCGTGTTCCGCGTAATTACGGCCGACACAGTAGATGCGGTGGACAGGGAACAGCGTAGTGCTGCCGACGATCGGCAATGCCGCAGGGGGCTGTGGCGGAAACAGAAAGGTCATGACGTCGATCCTGATGCAGGGCGGGAAGGTAAAGTGTCCCAAACCGCTTAGCAGGCGTATTTACATCTGTCAGTCACATTTCCAATTCGGAGAAACTGTTTTGTTGCCTGGATGGCACAACGTGTTGTTCGTAAAGGGGGTAAGAGGGATATTCTAGCAGGCGCAAATCAGTTTATTGGGCATTTGTTTACTTCGTTGAACAATGCTCCGTCCGTGTGCGTAAGGCCTCAGCAAAAGCTGCGGTATGGAACGGTGTTGGCCTTGTCACAGGGCACACTCGGTGACTGAGGTGTCTTGATGCGCCGCCTGCATGGGTCTTGGAGCGATGTGCAGGGCAAGGGATTCCTTGTCTCGCTGTGCATTGCTTTCCTGGGATCTACGGTCGGCTTTGCATTCTACACTGTGCTGACGGCAAAGGCGCCCGGCGAATCTCACTGTTACGGTGGCGTCTGTCATCGGGTGTTCACGTTGGATGAGACCCAACGGATGATTGGCCGGACGGTCGATATTATCGCGACCCATTATGACGCCCCAGGAATCGACAAATACAATGTCGGTCAATACACCTCGTCGGGCGAGGAATTCGACGCGAACAACCCTGCTCGTGCCGCAGCCTCAAACTATCCGGATGGCACCGAACTCCTGGTCTGGCACCCCGAGACCAAGCGGGCGGCGCACATCCGGGTCAACGATTTTGGTCCCTTCATGGGGCAGCGGACATTAGACGTGACCCGCAAGGTTGCGGAAAACATGGGTTTTGCGACCAAGGGCGTTGCCACGCTTAAAGTGACGGTGATCTGGGCGCAGTCGGCCAGCGACCCGAACTATCGCAAGGGCCGCATCTACCCGTCGTCGCTCGGGTTGATTGGGGTTGTGGAGCCCTATCAGCACCCCGTTTTGGTTGAGCGGTTGATTGCAACCGCGCAGGCGCGCAACCGGTGGAACCAACCGACACCACCGTTGGTCGCACTGTTAGCCAATGAGCCACCCGCATTCAGGCCGGAAAGCGTGGCCGAAGCTCGGTCGCGCGAAGCTCAACTGCGTCTGGCTTTGTCGGAACTGGCAGGCCAAGCACCGGCTTTGCGTTTGGCTGAGTTGGCGCCAGAGTTGTTGGCCGGCACCGACACGAGTGTGGCTTTGGCCCGGTCGTCGCCAGTCAATACGACCGCACGGGAGACGCAGGAGGAAGCTGCGCTGGTGGCTCAGGCTGTCAATGCGTGGCCGCAACCGCGGATCGCAACCGACGTGCCGTCCGAATTGACGCCACCGGCTGGGCGTGTCGCGATGGCTCAAACGCCAGGTTTGACAAGCCTGGACAACTCGGACGTTGCAGAGTTGCGACCGAATCCGGTGCAGACGCCTCATCAGAGCGTCGCCGAGGCTGGCTCCGGAGCTGCGAATCGGTCAAGTGTCGGTCTGGGTCCCTCCAAGGGAGTTGCAGTCGTTCAGGCAGCGTCAGCTGCCAAAACAGCGACAACGAGTTTGGGTGGTGGCGACGGTGACGTGTCAGGCATTGTGCCGTCTGACAGTCCTGCTGTCGTCTCGGTTGCGCGGCGTGTGTCTTCGGCGGTGCCGGATTTGCGCGCGTCGCCTTTGCTTTGGATCGGGATGGGTCTGATGCTGTCGACATTCTGGGGTGCTGCAACTTTGGGACGGGCTCGACGGGCTCGGTCACGAACCGACGCGGCAGTGCCACATCATATCGTGATCAAGACGCCGGCCGATGCCGTTGCCTTGGCACGGATAACCCTGGAGCGTGCCGAGGCGGATGCGCGTCAGGTGCTGGCGCTTGAGCTTGCCGAACGGCAGGTTGCGTCCGAGGCTGAGGCCGATGCGCGAGAGGCGCTGTCTCGCGAATTGGCACTACGTGAAGCCGAACGCGACCGTGAGACGTCGATGCGTGCCCGCCTCGATGCGGCGGTTGCAGCCCATGCGTCCGCAGTGCGGGATCTTGCGGCCCTTGAAGCCAGCCGGGTGGCTCGGGTTCAATCCACTGACAAGCGCGCACCGCTTGCCGATCGGGTGGCCGTGCCAGCCGCCGCACTCGTTGCTCCAAGCCGAACCGCGCCAGTCGCGACGTCGGCGCCGTCTGTGGTGGCGCCGGTCCAACCACCTCGTGCCGCGGCAAACGATGCTGAAATGGCGAAATTCCCGGGCCTCAGAAATCGGCATCTGGTTGGCGCCATTCTTGGGCTGCCCGGGGCCGCTAAGTATTGGGGCAATACGATTATTGCTCAAGCCCGACTCGACGGCACCGTCAAGTCTGGATCGGCACTGCGGGTTGATGGCTGTGTTGATGGTGCCTGCTACGCGCCGGTCATCCTGGTTTCTGAAGGCGCCGACGTCACGGGTATGGTGGCCGCCGATACCATTATTGTCTTGGGCACGGTTCGTGGAATTCTGACGGCACGCAACATCATGGTCGCTGCCAGTGGTCTGATTGAAGGCGAG
>JAYSUN010000229.1:0-4969 GCA_043719045.1 Hyphomicrobiaceae bacterium
CCGTCAGCAACATGGCAAGTTCGAGAGCCCGATTCTGGCTATCCATGATGGCTGCGTCGTTGCCGGCGCGGAGATGGCGCGCAAGATCCGGCAACAAGACCACGCCTATGGCAATCCCGACGATGGCAAGCGGCAGTTCGTACAGGCGATCCGCATAGAAAAGATACGACACCGCCCCCTCATGCAACGAAGCAATCATGCCGCCGATAACGATATTGAGCTGGGTCACCCCCCCAGCAATTGCCCCGGGGACGCCGAGCGTGATGAGCTGCCGAACGCCCGGTGTCATCTGTGGCCAGACGAGGCGAGGCATCATGCCGTTGCGGCGCGCGCCGTTGATCAGCAAGCAGAGTTGCAGAATACCGGCTGCAAAGATGCCCCACGCCAGGACGTAGCCGGTGCGAGGATCATTGCCGTAGCCGAGCCACCAAGCGATGGCCATGGCTGCCAACAGTGTGAGATTGAGGACGATCGGCACGGCGCTGCTTTCGACAAACTTGCCGAGTGAGTTCAGGACACCTGACAGCAACGCGACGAGTGACATACATAGCAGATACGGGAACGCGATGCGGCTCATGGCGACTGCAAGATCAAATTTTTCGGACGCATTGGAAAAGCCGGGCGCCATCACGTACATCAGGAACGGCATCGCGCCGATGCAGAGGACGCTGAAAATCAGCAGAATGAATGCCAATCCTGAAAGAGCTTCAGCTGCAAACCGACGGGCATGATCAGGGCCTTCGCCGGCCAGGCGTTTTGAGAACAGCGGCACGAAGGCCGAGTTGAAGGCGCCTTCGCCAAACCAGCGGCGGAATAGGTTCGGAAATCGGAATGCAACAACAAATGCTTCCGCAATGGGACCCGCGCCAAGGAGAGCCGCAAACGCGATGTCGCGCATAAAGCCCATCACCCGGCTAACGAGCGTCAGTCCGCCGACGGTGTAAAAGGCGCGGTAAAGTTTCATGATACAAGGCGATAGCTGAGCCGATGGACTGGTGCAACGCAGTGCTGCCGTTTGTTTGGCTGTGTCGTGTGTCCGACACGCGGTTGACTGGCCGTTCAGAGGATCTTCTGGCCGGTCTTCTGCCAATCGGCCACAAACTGGGCGAGCCCCTTATCGGTCAGGGGATGTTGGGCCAGTGACTTCAAGACCGATGGTGGGACTGTCACGACGTCAGCACCGATCAATGCGGCATCGCGGATGTGTCCGACGGTGCGGATCGAAGCCGCCAGGATCTCGGTCTCAAGGTTCGGATAGTTGTTGTAGATCTCGCGGATCTCTCTGATCAACTGCATGCCGTCATAGCCCATGTCGTCAATGCGGCCGATAAACGGTGACACGAACGTGGCACCGGCCTTTGCGGCCAGCAGGGCTTGCCCGGCCGAGAAGCAAAGGGTGACATTGGTTTTTATGCCTTCGTTGGTCAGCGCTTTGCAGGCCTTGAGGCCGTCCCAGGTGAGCGGCAATTTGACCGTCACATTGCTGGCGATCTTGGCGAGGATGTGTGCCTCTTTCAGCATCTGATCAAAGCTGGTGGCGGCGACTTCGGCCGAGACTGGTCCGGGCACAACGGCACAGATTTCGGCAATGATGGTTTTGAAATCACGGTTGGCCTTGGCAATCAGAGATGGGTTCGTGGTAACACCATCTAGCAGGCCGGTTGAAGCCAGTTCCTTGATTTCACCAACGTCTGCCGTATCGACAAAGAATTTCATTCTCGGATTCCTGGATGTGCGCTTGAAGCGGCTGCTGCTGCCAATGGCGGTAGCATGTGGAATGCGAGAGGTCGATCAGGGTGTCCGGCGATTGTCTGCTGCCGAAGATGGCGCTGAGCACGGGAAACACCGGCTTCCCAGAAGTCGGGCTCCACCCGTTTGTTACGGCAGGAGTGGGCTTGCGTAACCGAGCCCTCCTCAGTTGCTGACGACCAAAGTGCCCTTCAAGCCGTCATCACGTATCCATTGTACTTTCTCGCCATACTGCTTCAAGGTGAAACAGTATGGTTTGGCATCCATCCACATTTTCCACTTCTGGCAGAGCTGATTGCTGGCTATCCACCACGCGCCTGTGTCAAACGAGCGACCCAAATAGTTGGCGAGATCGGCTGAGCGCCCGGTCATGGTCCCATCTGCACGGAAGCTGATCGGGATTGAGCCGATCGAAGTTTCTAGGCGCACGGTCTTGCCAGTGATCGCCGAGCGGAGTGCACTGTCATCAAGCGGTACATAGTCTGCAGCCAAAGCTGCGGTCGCTGAAAGCAAGAAAGCGCTGAAGGCGGCGGCACGCAATTGCGCGACGCGCGGCGTCGAAGTGTTTGTCATGTTGCGTCCTAGGCCTGACTTCGAACCGGAGGCGCCTCGACACCGGGGAGACAACCCTTGGTGCAACGCAAGCAAACTCAATCCGGCTGCGGTGCCTGTGTTTTTGCGCGGCATTGAGGCATTGAAGTGTCGCGATAACCGGTTTCTGAGGCGTAAGACTATGTAATGAGATTGTGGCGTTGCAACTTCTATGTAATATGAACTCAGTCCTAGACCGCATCGGTTGCAGAATCCGGGCTTGGGGTCATGTAGACCGCAACTTGCTGTGGTGTTGAACGGCAGCGGTCTTCTATTGGTTGTATCGGTCTTGATCTCGGCCAAACCAGACGGTCAAGCCGACGGCATAAGCCGCCACGGCCAGCAAAACGCATTTGATCAGCCAAGATGCTGGAAAACCTTGATAAAGAGCCATTGATGCAGCCGTAGTCCAAGCCACCATTGCCACAAGTGTCGCGGGCCAGAAGGCCTCAACGCGCATGGGATGTACCCATTTGGTCGGCACAAAAGTCAGCGTCACGCAGAGCACGATGAGCAACACGGTCGCCCATTCCGGCGGTTGAAAAACATAAATGTAGAAGGCGATGATGTTCCAAACAGCCGGGAAGCCGACGAAGCAGTTATCTTTGGATTTCGAACCTTCATCTGAGAAATGGTACAGTGAGGACATGCAGATCAAACTGGCCAGAACGATGCCCGTCGGTCCGGAAAGGAACTTGGCTTCGAGGAGCATCAGGGTCGGCACAAAAACGTAGGTCACATAGTCAACGCAGAGGTCCAAGGTCTCACCGGAGACTCGTGGCAAAACATCCCAGACTCGATAACGTCGCGCAAATGTGCCATCGATGCCGTCGATAAAAAATGCGGCGCCAAGCCAAAAAAAGGCTTGTTCAGGACTGCCCCCTAACACCGCGCGCGTGGCCAGAAGTGCGCAAACAATACCTGAAGCGGTTAGAACGTGGACCAATGCAGCAGCGAGGACCGGCTGTTTCATAACCTTGCCTTCTCGCTCCCGTCGTGTCGTTACAGGCTACACTTGAACGACGCAAAAAAGGAGCGCAATCGGCGCTCCCTAGCATGCTGCGATAGTTCCCTAAAGATACCTTCCGCGCCACGGTGTGGAGGACGTGAGCCCGGCGGTCATCCGTTCAATTGGGGAACTTGTACTTCAAGGTGCCGCGGATTTGCAGATCACCCTGGTCCGGCTTGGTCAGTTCCTCGCGAATACCGCGCGGCTCGCTGGCACCATAGAGCAGTTCCAGCCCAAAATCGAACTTCGGCAAGGACCCGATCTGGCCAAGGCCTGGAATGCGAATTTCAGTGCGCGGAAGAGATGTTCCCGGAACGTTCAAGTTCACACCTGGGGCCGCGGCCGCAGGCACGGCCTCGGCCGGTGCTTTGCCGCCTTGTTCCTGGAATGCAGACGCGGCTTGGCTCAGGCCAACCAACGTCAATCCGAGTACGATGATCTTTAGCTTGTTCATCTGTCCTTGCCCCGTCAGCCAGTTCAGCCGACTGCGACGATCGTAGAGTCTTAAGTCGTACATATCCCGAGCAGCTGTCCGGACCAAGCTTCAATCGCTTCTGGTTAAGCCCGAATGAATGTTTCGCAGATGTCGTGTTGTCTTTTCGCCATGTTGTTCAAAGGCCACATGACGAGCTTGACTCACTGGCGAGCCGATATTGCTCGCCACTCTCTGTTTATAACTGGGCAATGTTGCGGCCGGGCAACTTGTCGACGGCAGGAACGAGGCGAGTGAGTCCTCAATTGCCTGGCAGGACCAGAATCTTGGCTTCAGCGGGAATCGTTTTCTGGCTCACCACGATTGATGACGAGCCGTTGAACTCGATGGGCCATTCGCCTTTGACGCGCTCAAGGAAACGCGTGAGGGTGAATTGATTGAAGTAATGCATGGGGATGATCAAGCGAGCGCGCAATGTCTTCATGACGTCGACCATGCCGGCGATATCAAGTGTGTAGCCGCCATCGACCGGCACGAGGACGATGTCCAATTGTCCGATAGCGGCCAATTGCTCGGGCGTCAAAGTGTGGTGGAGGTGGCCCAGGTGACCAATGCACATGCCGGCCATCTGGAAGATGAAGATGGAGTTGCCATAGGCTCCGTAGCTGCCGGAATCGCCCCAGCGCGTGTTGGTTGAAATATTCCTGACATGCACGTCTTTGTATTCGACATCGTGATTGGCCGGGCCACCTTCAGGATTCCAACCGCGCAAGACATGATTGATTGCGGGACTTGGGAAATCGGTAAAGTGGGTTGAGTGCGCTCGATTCATGGTCGCTATGTTGGGGAGAGTCGGCGGTCGAACATAGTCATTGTAATCGGTTGCGATCCTGACCCCATCGGGGCTTTCGATCAGAAATGTCGAATGGCCGATAAATGTGATTTTGGCTTCGGTACTGGTTAACGCGCCAGCCGGCTGCGTCTTTGCAGGTTGCAGTTCAAGCGGCGCGGGTCTGAGCGCTGCGTAGCGAACGCCTGGTACCGACGCGACGGCCAAACATCGGTCGACGGCCGACGCCGCCAACGCCGATCCGCTGACAAGGATCAACGTCAGAGTTACGGTCAACCCGCACATTGCGAACAAGCGGTTGAGCATGTTGCCAACCCGGTTAGAGTGATCTTGCTTG
>JAYSUN010000230.1:0-1836 GCA_043719045.1 Hyphomicrobiaceae bacterium
TGTCGATCGTGATCGCAACGGCCATCGTCAGCAGCAGGCCGATATGGGCCCAGCCAATCGGTGCGTCGTCCATGGCCTGGATGCGCAGGTTGACCGGGCTATCGATCCCGCGCTCTGACGGCCATCTCTCAGCCGGATACCGACCCGCGCGCCGATGGCGGGCCGCGACCACAGCCCGCCATCGGCCGCTGCGGCGATCGTGGTGACGCGAGACGCGCCGGCAACGTCGCCGACGAGCATGCGCGGGCTCAGGCATTGCCCTGTGCGGCCCGCGAGGTATTGTGGTGGAACTCCGCTGCGGCATATTGCCTGGCCTCTATGTCGTCGAGCCGCCCGTCCTAGTCCGCGTCGCCAATCGCCAGCCCACGCGTGGGCGCCGACGCCCTCGTGCACCAGTTGGTTCAGCGATGGCGACACATCGACATAACCCTTGGACGGATTCAACACGAAGAACGGATTGCGCCGCGAGTTGCCGCTCAGGTTGGGTCCAGGCCGGCCTGTGGTGATGTCGCCATTGAAGGAACGAAAAGCTCAATGACTGGCGCGAATACCCCGATCGGCGCGGTATCACCCCAATCGGCGATTGACAAGTGCGCCAACGGGTAAGACACTTGTCCTTAGGCAGTTCAATATCCTATCCGCCGCAGGCAAGTACCACGACCCGCCATGAAAGATACCACCGAGATCTCGCACCGCCTGAGCATTGCTCGGGTGATCCAGTCCTTACGTCTCGATCCGACAGCGTCTTGGCGGATCACGGAGATGGCCGAGGATGCCTGCATGGGGCATCACCACTTTCTGCATGTCTTCCGTGCCGTCACCTCCATCAGTCCGGCACGCTTTCTCGCTGCGTTGCGGATGGAAAGGGCAAAGCACATTCTGCTGGATTCGCCAGATCCCGTGACATCTATCTGTTTCGAAGTCGGCTATCAGTCAGTCGGAACATTCACTCGGCTTTTCCGGGACTTTGTGGGCACCAGCCCGACAGGACTGCGCAGGCTCCGTGATGCGATGAACGGAATGTCTATGGCGGATGTCTATCGCCGCTTTGTCGAGCAAGGGCCTCTGGACCGAGCACCGGCTCAAATCACTGGCTCGATCGATGGACCGACCGATCTCGAAGGTGCCATTTTTGTTGGTGCCTTTCCATCTCCCATCCCGCAGGGGATGCCGCTTGGCGGGACGCTCCTTCCTTCATGTGGGCGATTCTCGTTCCACGTACGTGAGATGACGGAGTACGCGTGCATTTTGGCCGTAGCACTGCCATTTTCGAACAAAGCCTCCGACTGCTTGCGGCCCTCGCATGAGTCCTTGCTTGTCGCTGGCGCATCGGTGTCGAGCTTGACTCGGCAAGAACAAAATTTCATTCCGGAGATCAGACTGCGAAGGCTGACGGAGTTCGATCCACCTGTGCTGACCGCATTGCCGCCGCCGATTTACTGATACGTTGCCCCGCACGATCGATTGTTTTGCCGCCGACTGTTTGTGGTCTTTGGGTGTGGCGGGACAACGAGGCGTATCGCATGCAAGGGTGATGAATCGCAACAAGGGGGATCTCAACGATGACAGTCGATCAAATATTTGCAGCCCATGCGCAAAGGGACTTCGGCAGCACGGGCGTTCGTCAAATTCAGCTAGATGTCTATACCGCTGGATCGCGGGCGTTCTCGTATGACGTGATCCACGCTTGGAAGGCGACTCACGACGAGTGCAGATCGCTCTTCTATTTGGTCAGCCCCAAGGTGCTGACAGGCACCGCTGTGTTGCTCATCGAGGCTCCAGCGAGCGAAGATGTGGAGATTTGGTTGCGTCTGCGAACGGCCGATAAGCCGATAT
>JAYSUN010000024.1:0-6642 GCA_043719045.1 Hyphomicrobiaceae bacterium
GCTGTGCGTTCGTCTCGGCAAGCTTACCGGCCCCGATCCAGAGGCTGTCCTCCAGCCCAACCCGCGCATTGCCGCCCATCGCAATCGACTGGGCTGCGATCGGCATTTGGTTGCGGCCAGCGCCGAGCACGGACCAAACGTAATCTTTTCCGAACAGTCGATCTGCTGTCCGCTTCATATGGATGACATCTTCCGGATGTGGGCCGATACCGCCGAGAATACCGAACACGGACTGCACGAAGTATGGCGGCTTGACGAGGCCTCGATCGGCGAAATGACGGAGCGTGTAGAGGTGGCCGATGTCGTAGCACTCGATTTCAAAACGGGTATTGTTCTTGGCGCACGTCGTCAGAATACCTTCGATATCCTTGAACGTGTTCTTAAAAATGCGGTCGTCACTTTCGGCCAGGTACGGACGCTCCCAGGCGTGCTTGAATTCCGGATAGCGGGGCAGCATAGGATACAGACCGAAGTTCATGGAACCCATGTTGAGTGACGCCACTTCGGGCGCAAAATGCGCGCACGGTTGCAATCGCTCCTCGATTCCCATTGTTGGTGCGCCTCCCGTTGTGATGTTGATGACTGCATCACAGCGCTGCTTGATGACTTTCAGGAACGGCGCAAACGCAGCCGGCGACTGGTCGGGTTTGCCGGTCTTAGGGTCGCGGGCATGGACGTGCACGAGTGCAGCACCCGCCGCATGCGCGCCAACCGCGGCTTCCGCAATTTCGGCGGCCGTGATCGGCAGATGCGGTGACATTGATGGTGTATGAATCGCGCCAGTGACCGCGCAGGTGATGATGACCTTGCGCGCACCCTTCTTGATGGCAGGCGATTTAACGGCAGCAGATTTGGTGGCGGCCTTGGTCATTGCTGGTCACTCCGGTTGATGTCTCAGCCAGCACTATGCACCGAAAAATCCGGTCGCTTCAAATCTGCCGATGCATGGGAGGCGTGCAGGGCTGAAAAACCAGGTCACTTTGCGCTTCGTGCAGCGGCCTTGAAAAAATGATGCAGACGACGTCAACTCAATGCGGCGAGCCGTTGTGCCAGACGGCGATGCGTGGCGATATGCTTTGGCAGGTCGAGTGTCGTCAAATGATAGTCATCGACGATGCGTCGGCCACCGACCAGAACATGCTTTGGTTTGATCGGGCCACAAAAAATCAGCCCGGCGACGGGGTCCCAATCTGAGCCTGCCATTTCGATACCATCAAGTGGGAAGACACAGACATCGGCGGCCATGCCGGGCGCCAGATAGCCGATGTCTTGACGACCCAATACGCGAGCGCCACCGCGCGTCGCCACATGCAAGGCTTCGCGCGCTGACAGGGCCGCCGGATTGCCGCTGACGCGCTGCAACAGCATGGCTTGTCGGGCCTCGTTGAGCATATGCCCACTGTCGGAGGAGGCCGAACCATCGACCCCTAAACCAACGGGAACATTCGCATCGAGCATGGCTCGCACCGGCGCAATGCCGCTTGCTAGCCGCATGTTCGAACACGGACAGTGCGCGACGCCGGTTCCAGTGCGGCCGAACAAATGGATTTCGCTCGCGTCGAGCTGCACACAATGGGCATGCCAGACATCGTCACCGGTCCAGCCGAGATCCTCCGCATACTGCCCGGGGCGCTTGCCGTAGCGCGCAAGGGAATACGTCACATCCTCGGCATTTTCGGCCAGATGCGTATGCAGCCGGACACCCTTGTCCCTCGCCAGCACCGCTGTATCGCGCATGAGGCCTTCACTGACCGTGAACGGCGAACAGGGCGCCAACGCGATCTGCAGCAGCGCATGGGGTTTTGGATCATGGAACGCTGCGATCACGCGCTCACTGTCCCGGAGAATATGTGGCTCACGCTCGGTCAGCGCATCGGGCGGCAAACCGCCCAGCGATTGGCCGATACTCATCGCACCGCGTGTCGCCGTAAATCGGATGCCAATCCGGCGCGCACCCTCGATCGCATCATCCAGGCGGATGCCATTCGGGAACATGTATTGATGATCTGATGAGGTGGTACACCCGGACAGAGCCAGTTCGGCCAAGCCCGTGGCGGCAGAGATGCGCATCTCCTCCGGACCCATCCGAAGGAAAATCGGGTATAGTGTTTTCAACCAACCGAACAGGGTCGCGTCCTGCCCGCCCGGTACCGCCCGCACCAACGATTGGAACAAATGATGATGCGTATTGATCAAGCCTGGCGTGACCACGCAATCATGAGCGTCAATGATGTCATCGGCTGAGGGCGGCAGATCCGCAGTTGCGCCAACCTGCTCAATCACACCATCGCGCGCGAAAACTGCGCCGTCGGCAATTTCGCTGCGCGCACCGTCCATGGTCACCAGGACCCGGGCATTTTTGATCAACAGCGTCGGCATCGGCCAAATCGGTTTTGGGGGTCAGGTGGTGTTAGAGACGTCGCGTCCGATACCGAGTTGGTAGCACGTACATTACGCCGTTCAGGCAAATTCAATGATCACCGCATCGACGGCAAGGCTGTCGCCGGCTTTTGCCTTGACGGCTTTCACGCGGCCATCGCGCTCGGCACGTAAAACGTTTTCCATTTTCATGGCTTCGACGACCGCCAGAGTGTCGCCCGCCTTGACATCCGCGCCTTCAATCACGTGAACAGCCTTGACCAACCCAGGCATCGGGCAGAGCAGGAACTTACTCAGGTCCGCGGCTTGCTTCTCAGGCATGAGGGCTGCAAGTTGTGCTTCACGGGCTGTGTAAACGTATGCCTTCGCCGAAATCCCGCGATAGGCGAGTTCGACCCCATTCAATATCGAGCGCACTTGCAACGCGACCGGGACACCGTCGACTGTCCCACGCCAGACCGGCTCGCCCGGCCACCAAGCTGAAACCAGAGTGAGTTTTTTACCGGCGACGCCTGTGGCGTCGAGAAACGTCACGGTGGTCGGTGTGCCGATGCCACCCTCGACCGTCACGGGCAGAAGGGCCGCACCAATTGCGACCACGCGGTTCTCGGCAAAGCGGACCGTAGGGCCACCCATCTGCTGCGATATATGACGTCTTCGGACATTTCCAAGGTGATCGATCGACGCCGCCACCGCGGCCATCGTTTCCCGCTCAACGCCGGCCGCCGTCCGGGCCTTGAAACCGTCTGGATATTCTTCCTTGATAAAGCCCGTCGAAATCTTGCCGGACTGCCAACGTGGGTGTTGATGCAGCGCTGTCAGGAACGGAATATTGTGCTGGATGCCCTCGACACAGAACGCATCCAACGCCTCAGCTTGCAAAGCGATTGCAGCAGCGCGCGTTGGCGCATGGGTGACGAGCTTGGCAATCATCGGATCATAGTACATCGAGATTTCGCCGCCCTCGAACACGCCGGTGTCGTTACGGACGGTGCCACCATTGAGTGGACCCTCATGTGGCGGGCGATACTTGGTCAAGCGACCGATCGACGGCAGGAAACCACGAAACGGATCTTCGGCATAAATCCGGCTCTCGACTGCCCAGCCATTCAACTTGACATCGGCTTGCTTGATTGTCAGCGGCTCTCCGGCTGCGACCCGGATCATCTGCTCGACCAGATCGACGCCGGTGATCATCTCCGTGACCGGATGCTCGACTTGCAAACGGGTATTCATTTCCAGAAAAAAGAACGAGCGGTCTTGTCCGGCAACGAACTCCACCGTGCCCGCACTGTCGTAGCCGACGGCCTGTGACAGCGCGACCGCCTGTTCGCCCATCTTGCGGCGCGTGGCCTCGTCCAGCAGCGGTGACGGCGCCTCTTCGATGACCTTTTGATTGCGTCGCTGAATCGAACACTCGCGTTCACCCAGATAAATCACATTGCCATGCTTGTCGCCGAGGACCTGAATTTCGATGTGGCGTGAGTTCTCGATGAATTTTTCGACGAACACCCGGTCATCACCAAAGCTGGCTTTGGCTTCCGAACGTGCGAGGCCGTAGGCTTCCTCCGCCTCTTTGGCGTTACAGGCGACGCGCATGCCTTTGCCGCCACCGCCGGCCGACGCTTTGATCATCACGGGATAGCCGATCTCGCCGGCAATTTTTACAGCCTCTTTCGCGGTCGCGAGTTCCCCGAGATAGCCGGGCACGGTTGACACGTTGGCTTTTGCTGCCGCCTTTTTGCTTTCGATCTTGTCGCCCATGGCAGCGATGGCACGGGGGTTTGGGCCAATAAAGACGATGCCCGCTTTCTGCAGGGCGACAGGAAATGCCTCGCGCTCCGAGAGGAAGCCATAGCCGGGGTGAACAGCTTCGGCACCAGTCTGTCTGCAAGCCGCGATGATCTTGTCGATCACCAGATAACTTTCGGCTGCGGTCGCTGGCCCAATGTGCACGGCTTCATCGGCCATCTCGACGTGAAGCGAGTCCCGATCCGCATCCGAATAGACCGCCACGGTTTTAATGCCCATTTTGCGGGCGGTCTTGATGATCCGGCAGGCGATCTCGCCGCGATTGGCGATCAGGATTTTCTTGAACACGCTGTGTCGTCCTCGAAGCAAGGGTTGCGCGTCCTCATAGCGGGTGCCTCAGCCCCCGTAAATCAGGCATTCACCACGGATATAGACATCCGCTTCCGTCCCCGGCATATCCGGCCGTCCCAACTTGTGAGACCGACGCATGACACTGCATCCGCTCGACACTGCGACCCATCTGATCCCCATAGCCGCAAACCGCCTTGCCGGCACCACCTCAGACGCTTATTGGAATTTTGCGGGCCCATTTGGTGGCTATATCGCCGCCTTGTTCATGCGCGCAATCATCCAGGATGTCCGTCGCCTCGGACCGCCCGTTGCGCAAACCGTCAACTATTGCGCGCCGTTGGCCAAAGGCGGCTTCGAGATTGTCGTTGCTTTGCAACGATCCGGCAAAGCCACCCAGCATTGGTCGCTCGAACTTCATCAAGGTGGCATCGTTGCGGCGACGGCCTCGATCGTCTGCGCCAACCGTCGCGAAACCTTCGCCCATGCGCTCACGGCGCCACCCGAAGTTCCGCCGGCCGCGAAAGTCCCGATCAGCCCACGCAACGACCGCCTGCCCTGGCTCAACGCTTACGAATTTCGTTTTGTCGAAGGTGGGTCACCAAGCTTTGGCCAACCGCGCGCCGTCGGTGATCTCGGCCCATCCCGCACCGTCCTATGGCTCAAAGACCATCCCGATCGCGGCCTGGATTTTGTCTCGTTGGCGAGCCTGGCCGATTGCTTCATTCTCCGCCTTGTTCAGATGCGCGGCACGCTGCCGCCCATGAGCACTGTATCGATGACGACCTACTTTCATGCTGACGATGCTGAACTGGCAGCGCAAGGCACAGCGCCGCTGCTTGGTGTCGCCGAAGCCAAACGGTTCAGCGCCAACTTTCACGATCAGTCGATGGACCTTTGGGGGGCGTCTGGCCGGCTGCTCGCAACCGGCATCCAGACAGTTTGGTACAAGGAATAGGATGATTGCGGACTGAATCACTGAAATTAACTGCATTCCGCACTTTCCCTCACACTTTACTCAACTTTCAGTATATGATCTTTAGATGTTCTGCATATTGAAAGTCTACGGAACTGCTTGGCAATGGATCGCAGGTCTATTGGCCTGCGCGTGGACATTTGCGGCAACCGCCGCCGCGGTTGCGCCTGCCAAGCGCGCGCCTGGCAACGTCAGCGCAAAGCCAACGACCCTCACCTTCGATGCGACTTGCGCGTCCGGCCGCCGCATTGTCATCGCAGCCGTTGGCGATCTGTTGTTCCACGACGCCTTGCAGGCACAAGCTCTGAAGCCCGGCGCCGACTTCCGCCGCTTTTTCACCGCCGTCAAACCGATCCTCATGGGTGCCGAAATCGCCTACGGTAATCTTGAAAGCCCAATCGCGGTTGGCGTCAGATCCGGCGGTATCGCAACCAAAGACCCCGGCCGCGTGTTCGATCGCGTGGTTTATGGCAAATCTGCCAGTACCCTGATTTTCAACACCCACCCGTCGGTTGCAAGCGATCTCAAGGCATCCGGTTTTTCCGTGGTTTCGACGGCCAATAACCATGCCGCAGACCGCGGTTCCCTCGGCATCGACCGCAGCCTCGACGCACTCGATGCGGTTGGCATGGCAACGACAGGCACGAAGCGGGCGACGGCGCCGCAGTCCGCTCGATGGCATACCCGCACGTCAGCGAATGGCATCACAGTCGCCTGGCTTGCCTGCACTTATGGTCTGAACGGCATGCCCGACCGTCGCGGTCAGGTGCTTCAGTGCTACACTCAAAAGGCTACTGTCGTGTCTGAGATCAAAGCGCTTGCAGCGGACCCATCGGTTGACGCCGTCATCCTGACGCCGCATTGGGGCCTCGAAGGCAGCCACACGCCGCTCGCATCCGATCGGGCCTATGCCCGTGAGGCTATTGAAGCGGGCGCCACCGCCGTCGTCGGCACACATTCCCATGTGCTGCAGCCGTGGGAAAAGCTCTCAGCCGCGGACGGCCGAGAAGCGCTGGTCATCTATTCGACCGGTAACTTTATCTCCAATCAACCCGGCGAGGCGCAACGCTCAGGTGTCATCAGCCTCCTCGAGTTTACGAAGCCCGACCGCGGCTTGACCCGTCTCTCAGCCGCAGGCTACGTGCCGACCTATGTCGAGATCGCCGCCAATCGCGAGCATCGCGTCA
>JAYSUN010000231.1:0-4967 GCA_043719045.1 Hyphomicrobiaceae bacterium
TGCAATCACGTTGTAGCCAGTACGAGGCAGACCGGTTCAATCACACCTGATTGAAAACGCTCATGCTTTGCCTGTTGGTGTTGGGGAACTTCGGACTAAAAAACCTCAAGGCGCGCGTTTTTTGCGCTGCAACCATCTTTGCGGCAGTGCAATATAAGGCTATAGGACTGCGACGGGGATAAGACATGACGGGGAAACGTCCGGCCGCTTGATGCGGTGTCACGCAAGACACGCCCGGTTATTCAAGACAACACAGGACTCGTGGAGGAGCATCAATGCCTGCAAGCAAAACCCAACCTTCAGCCGACAAGCCCTTGGCAGCAGTGCCCTCAGCCCCGCTGAAGGACCTCTACGAAGTTGGTGAAATTCCCCCATTGGGCCATGTTCCCAAAAATATGTATGCCTGGGCCATTCGCCGCGAACGTCACGGCGAGCCGGATACGGCGATGAAAGTAGAAGTTGTGCCCACGTGGGAACTCGACAGCCACGATGTCCTGGTTTTGGTCATGGCGGCCGGTGTGAACTACAATGGCGTCTGGGCGGCACTCGGCACGCCGATCTCCCCATTCGATGGGCACAAGCAGCCGTTTCACATCGCGGGCTCCGACGCCTCCGGCATTGTCTGGGCAGTCGGCTCAAAAGTGAAACGTTGGAAGGTTGGCGATGAAGTCGTCATCCATTGCAATCAAGACGACGGCGACGACGAGGAGTGCAATGGCGGCGACCCGATGTTTTCGCCCTCGCAACGCATCTGGGGTTATGAAACGCCTGATGGCTCGTTTGCTCAGTTTGCCCGCGTCCAGGATCGCCAGTTACTCGAGCGCCCCAAACACCTGACCTGGGAAGAAAGCGCCTGTTACACATTGGTTTTGGCGACCGCATATCGCATGTTGTTTGGCCATCGGCCCCACGTTCTTCGTCCCGGCCACAACGTCCTTGTTTGGGGCGCATCGGGAGGTCTGGGCTCAATGGCCATTCAGCTGTGTGCCACGTCCGGTGCCAATGCCATCGGAGTCGTTTCGGAAGACGAAAAGATCGACTTCGTCAAACAGCTCGGTGCCAAGGGTGTCATCAACCGCAAGCAGTTTAACTGTTGGGGCCAGATGCCCAAGGTCAATACCCTCGAATATGCCAATTGGATGAAAGAAGCCCGCAAGTTCGGCGGTGCCATCTGGAACGTCACCGGCAAAGGCAACAACGTTGATTTCGTTTTTGAACACCCGGGCGAGACCACGATCCCCGTCTCAGTGCTGATCGTCAAACGCGGCGGCATGGTTGTCATCTGCGCCGGAACGACGGGCTATAACCTGACCCTCGACGCCCGTTATCTTTGGATGCATCAAAAGCGCCTTCAGGGCAGCCACTTCGCCAACCTCCTGCAGGCCTCACAAGCCAACAAACTGGTCGTCGAACGGCGCATCGACCCCTGCATGAGTGAAGTCTTTTCGTGGGCTGACATCCCCAAGGCTCACATGCGCATGCTGAAGAACCAGCATAAGCCAGGCAACATGGCCGTTCTTGTCTGCGCTCCAACGACAGGCCTCCGCACCTACGAAGATGTCCTTGAAATCAGCGGCCAGCGATTTGGTTGACCTGGGTGAATGGAGCGCGAGTTCATTCCGCATGAATTCGCGCTCCCTGCATGGTGATGAGGTTATCATTTTTCATGGGAAATACCATAAAGTGATGATTTTTCTTGTAAAACCACTGGTTTTCAACGAAACGAACTGCAAGTGACCGTTTTTCAGACTTTGCGGCGCCAAGGGTGACCATTTTTCATGATCTGACTCCAATTCCTGCTATTTTTCTTGATTGCCGACCGTTTTTCATGAGAGACGCGCGTTCTGTGCAGTTTTCAGAGCGGCAGCGGCAACCATGGCACGGACGAAGGCACACGATTTCTCTGGACCCGTCTCGGCGCTGCATGAGCGATCCCTGCCGGAAGTTGCGACACCAGCTGGCTACGCGGCACTCATTGAAGCATTCAAGTTACGCGTGCCGGTCCCATCAAGACTGATGGCGACGGCCGCAAAGCACAAAACGTTGCTCAAGGACGGCTGGCACATATTGACACCGCGTCATGCGCCTCGCCCAACACTAGATGGCCATCTGACATTCGCTCTTAAATACGAAGGCGTCGATCTCGCCGTGTTGAAACGGCTGTTTCAGGCAACCGGACCAACCCAGATCGAAGCGTGGGTGCGGCGCGCTCCGACGAGCAGCTACGCCCGTCGAATTTGGTTCCTTTATGAATGGCTGCTTGGGACCCAACTCGATCTGCCCGACCTGAAGAAAAAAATACGCTATGTCGACGCTTTGAATCCCGAACAGCAATGGGCCGGCGCTCCAGCAAACGTGCCGCGGTACCTTGTGCGCAACAACCTGCCGGGAACGCCCGCATTCTGCCCCCTCGTGACGCGGACCGAGACTTTAGAAAACTTCATCAGCCTCGGTCTTGGTCAACGGGCCAAGGACATCATGGCCAAGGTCTCAGCCGACATAATGGCGCGCACGGCCGCATTCCTCCTATTGCAAGACTCCCGCGCCAGCTATGTCATCGAGGGCGAGAACCCCCCGCAAGATCGCATTCAGCGCTGGGGCCGTGCCATCGGCCAGGCGGGGAGTAAACCAGTCAGTCTGGACGAGCTGCTTCGCTTGCAGGCGATCGTCATCGGCGATGCCCGCTTTGTGCATATGGGCCTGCGCACCACTGGCGGTTTCATTGGCGAGCACGATCGCCAGACACGCGTACCCATTCCAGTTCATATCAGTGCGCGCCACGAGGACCTGATCGGCTTAGTTAACGGCATCATCGCATTTGACAGCGAACGCGCGCAGCACCTGGATGCTGTCATTGCGGCGGCTGTGTTGGCCTTCGGTTTTGTCTATATCCACCCGTTCGAGGACGGCAACGGCCGCTTGCACCGCTACCTGATTCACCACGCACTGGCGGCCCGCGACTTCAATCCACCCGGCTTGGTGTTTCCGGTCTCAGCAGCAATCCTGTCGCGCATCGACGACTATCGCAAAGTCCTTGAAACCTACTCGCAGCGGGTCTTGCCGTTGATCGAGTGGCAGCCGACTGAGCAAGGCAACATTGAGGTCTTGAACGAAACCGCCGACTTCTATCGCTATTTCGACGCCACCCCGCACGCTGAGTTTCTTTATGCCTGTGTCCAGCAGACCATCGAGTCGGATTTGCCTGAAGGCATCGACTATCTGCGTCGTTATGATGCCTTTCGCGCGCGCATCAAGGCTATCATCGACATGCCGGACCGGACCACCGATTTGCTGTTTCGCTTTCTCCGCCAGAACCACGGCAAGCTCTCAGCGCGCGCCCGTGGCGAGGAGTTTGTAAAACTTGAGGCTGGCGAAATCGAGCGTGTCGAAGCCGCTTATGCGGCAACGTTTGTCGCGCCCTGATGACTGACACCACACCTGTGAGCAATTCACCACCCTCCAGCCCGTGCTCCGGACTTGTTTCTGCTCGCAGCGATGCTAAACGTCCGCCAACTCGACACGGCGGGCATCAAGGATCAACATGTCTATTGAAATCAAAGTGCCAGCGCTCGGCGAAAGCATCGCTGAAGTCACGGTTGGCAAGTGGTTGAAAAAACTCGGTGACGCAGTCAAATTGGACGAGCCTCTGGTTGAACTTGAAACTGACAAGGCGACACAAGAGCTTCCATCGCCCGCCTCAGGTATCCTCTCCGAGATCAAGGCTGAAACCGGCGCGACGCTTTCGATTGGTGCCCTGTTGGCATTGATCAAAGAAGGTGCTGCTGCAGCGTCGGCGCCAGCTGCCCCCGCTAAAACGGCAAGTGCCGCGGCCATTGCGGTTGCCGCAGCAACAACGTCTGCAACCACGATGCCTCCTGCCCCCGCCGCCCGCAAAATCCTGGAAGAAAAAGGCATTGCGGCAGCCGACGTGACCGGCTCCGGCAAGCGTGGCCAAGTCCTCAAGGAGGATGCAGCGGCCGCCACGCCGATGCCAACCGCCTCGACACCTGCAATGTACGTACCACAAGCGCCGGCTGCCGCAGCTCCGGCGATGCTCCGTGCACCTTCAGGCGCCAGCGACGCCGCCCGCGAAGATCGGCAGAAAATGTCGCGTCTCCGCCTGACTATTGCCCGCCGTTTGAAGGACGCCCAGAACACCGCTGCGGTGCTGACGACGTTCAACGACGTCGACATGAGCGCCGTCATGAAATTGCGCAACGAGTACAAGGAGCTGTTTGAGAAGCGTCACGGCACCAAACTTGGATTTATGGGCTTCTTCGTCAAAGCTTGTATTCAGGCCCTCAAGGAAGTGCCTTCGGTCAACGCTGAAATTGACGGCCAAGATTTGATCTTCAAGCACTATTTCCACATTGGCGTCGCCGTTGGGACCGACAAGGGCCTCGTCGTTCCGGTCCTTCGTGACGCGGACCACCTCAATTTAGCCGACGTTGAAAAATCCATCGCGGGCTTTGGTAAAAAGGCCCGTGACGGCAAGCTCTCCATTGAGGACATGCAGGGCGGCACCTTCACGATCTCGAACGGCGGTGTCTACGGCTCGCTCATGTCGACGCCGATCCTGAACGCCCCGCAATCCGGCATCCTTGGCATGCATCGTATCGAGGAACGCCCGGTTGTGCGCGGCGGCCAGATCGTCATTCGTCCAATGATGTACTTGGCGCTCAGCTACGACCATCGCATTGTCGATGGCAAAGAGGCAGTCACCTTCCTGGTCCGCGTCAAGGAATCGCTTGAAGACCCGCAACGCTTCGTCCTTGAACTCTAACGGCCATCACGCACGGCGGCCAGTGCGCCAACTGCGCGCCACCGGCGCAGGGCAACTCCGCATCGAAAAAAGGGCCCTTCGGCTTTAGGGGGGGCTGAAACCGAAGGGCTCGACCGCGCACCGGCCCTATCGGTTGCAGGACTGAACAGGGCTCCGAGCGGCAGCATGATGGCCATACCAGCCA
>JAYSUN010000232.1:0-4964 GCA_043719045.1 Hyphomicrobiaceae bacterium
CGAGCAGCACGAGCAGCAGCACAACCGCCACTGCCGAAGCCACAGGCCAATCACGATTGTTGAAGAACTCGCTCCACAGCGTTTTGCCGATCATGAGCGTGTCGGAACCACCCAGCAGATCAGGAATGACGAATTCACCCGTTACCGGGATAAAAACGAGAAGGCAGCCCGCGATGACGCCCGGCAGCGACAGGGGGAACGTCACTTGCCAGAACGCTTTCCACGGCGGACAGCCTAGATCGCCAGCGGCTTCGAGCAGCGCTGGGTTGATTTTTTCCAAGCTCGCATAGAGCGGCAAAATCATGAACGGCAGATACGAATAGACGATGCCGATATAGACGGCGGTCAGCGAGTTCATAATGCTGAGCGGCTCGCTGATGAGCCCCGTGCTCATCAAGAATAGATTGAGCAAGCCTTCGTTTTTCAAGATGCCGATCCAGGCATAGACGCGGATCAGAAACGAGGTCCAGAATGGCAGGATAACCAGCATCATCAACGTCGCCTGCCACTCCTTGGGCGCCCGCGCCATGCCATAGGCGATGGGGTAAGCGACCAGTAGCGTCAGGAAGGTTGCGATAGCGGCGATTTTCAAACTCGACCAGTAGGCGCTGTAATAAAGCTCATCGCTGAAAATGAACGCGTAGTTCTCCCAATCGAGTTGGCCAATGAAATCTCTGAAACCCGCAAAGCCGCTCGCTAGATCGAAGTTGGGCACATAGGGCGGCATCGCGGTCGCCACGTCCGACAGCGAAATTTTGAACACGATGAAGAACGGAACCAGGAAAAACACAGCCAGCCACAGATAGGGCACAGCGATAACATACCAGCGGCGCATATGATGTTCCCTCCCTGTTTAGCGTTGCAGTTAGCGTGTCAAAACGATGCCGGCTTCGGCTGGCCATTCGAGCCAGACCTTATCTTCCCAACTGATGGGGCGCTCGACTGTGTGCGATGAGTTGGCTCGGAGTGCTGTGATGCGCTGGCCGTTTTCAACGACCACATGATAGTGCGAGATCGAGCCCAGGTAGCCGACATCGTTGACCGTACCGGCAATCGAATTGGCGGTGCTGGCCGGCTGCTCAAGCGAGATGCGGATTTTTTCGGGCCGAATAGCCAGCCAGACCTGCTGGTCTTTCTTGATGCCTTCGGGCACGCGGGCTTTAAAGACGTTCTTTCCGCCAACCCAGGCGATGTCTGCCATGCCATCGGCAATCGAGACGACCTTGCCCTCGAAGGTGTTGACCTCGCCGATGAAATTGGCGCAATAGCGTGACTGCGGCATTTCGTAGATGTCGCCCGGCGTTGCCACCTGCACCAGTTCGCCGTGATCCATGACGGCGATGCGGCTCGACACCGTCATCGCTTCTTCCTGGTCGTGGGTGACGATGATAAACGTGGCGCCAGTCACTTCTTGAATGCGCATCAGTTCGAACTGAGCTTGGGTCCGCAGCCGTTTGTCGAGCGCGCCAAGCGGCTCGTCGAGCACCATAATGCGTGGCTTCTTGGCAATCGCACGCGCCAAAGCCACGCGCTGCTGCTGACCACCCGACAACTGGTTGGGCTTGCGCTTGGCGAACTTGCCAAGCTCGACCATGTCCATGGCTACTTGAACGCGGGCCGCGATCACATCCTTGTCCATGCCTTCCTGGCGCAGCCCGAAGCCGATATTGCTTTCGACCGTCATGTGCGGGAACAGAGCATACGATTGGAACATCATGTTGATGAAAGGCCGGTCGTAGGGAGCCAGATCGGTGACATCCTTGCCCTCAACGAGAATGCGCCCCGCGGTGGGTCTTTCAAACCCCGCCAGCATGCGCAACAAGGTGGTCTTGCCGCAACCCGACGGCCCCAGCAGGGAAAAAAATTCACGCTCATAAATATCAAGTGTGCAGTCCTTGACAGCTACGAAGTCACCGAATGTCTTGGTGACATTTTCAAAGCGCACGATCGGGACTTGTGAGGGATCTTTCCACGGCGCGAAGCCAGACTGCGGGGCAGCGCTGCGCGGACCGGCGCGCACATGTTGAGGAGCAGCCGGTGATGAAGCGGCAATCGTCTCACTAGCAGCCATCGTCAAAACTCCTCACACACTATTTTAGCGCCAGACTTTTTTTGCGGCAGATCTTTTCGCAGCAGTGCCATTAGGCTCGTGGCACTAAAAATTAAGTCCATCAAAAAGAAGGGCGCCAGAAGGTTTACCTCCAGCGCCCTCATCTCAACTTCTATTTACCCGTGAGAATCTTGGTCCACATGCGGGTGACAGAACGCTGTGTTTTGTTGTCCCAAGCTGTCTTCACGTAGAGCTTCTTTAACGTCGCCTCATCTGGGAACACGGCGGGGTTTTTGAGAATGGCTTCATCGATCAACTTCTGCGAAGCCAGATTGCCATTGGCGTAGCTGATGAAGTTCGATGCCTTCGCCATGACTTCGGGGCGATTGAGATAGTTGAGCAGAATATGCGCCTCTTCGACATTCTTGGCATCCGCTGGAATGGCCATCATGTCGAACCACATCTGCGTGCCTTCTTTGGGAATATTGTATTTGACCACATCGCCCTTCTTGGCTTCTTCTGCGCGCGAAGCTGCCTGCAAGATATCGCCCGACCAGCCAAGTGCCATGCAGATATCGCCGTTGGCGAGTGCATCAATGTAGCTGGAAGAATGGAACTTCTTGATGTAGGGGCGGATCTTCGTCATCACATCCGCAGCCTTGGCCAAGTCGTCGACATTCGATGTATTGGGGTCAAGGCCCAAATAATTGAGGGCGACCGGAAGAATGTCTTCGGCTGAATCAAGCACATAGATTCCGCAATCCTTGAACTTAGCGGCAATTTCCGGCTTGAAGATGAAGTCGAGGCTGTCGACGGGAGCGTCGGGCATGCGCTCCTTGATCTTGGCTTCGTTATAGCCGACGCCGGTCGTGCCCCACATCCAATTGATCGCATACTGGTTGCCGGGATCGTAGACCGCAACGCGATCGGAAACTTCCGGCCACAGGTTCGCGATATTGGGGATCTTGGATTTGTCGAGTTTCTGGAACACACCGGCCGTGATCTGGCGCGACAAGAACGAGCCGGTCGGAACCACGATGTCATAGCCGGTCTTGCCAGCGAGCAACTTGGTTTCGAGAACTTCGTTACTGTCGAAGACGTCGTAGACGACCTTGATACCGGTCTCTTTTGTAAAGTCCTCGAGAATGACTGGGTCGATGTAGTCCGACCAGTTATAGACGCGGACTACTTTTTCTGCAGCCAACGCTGACTGACAGAAGACACCTGCTGCAACCATCGCGACGGCTGCCAGCAAGCGGCGTTTTCCATTCGATCCAATCATTAGGCGAACCTCCTCAAACAATCTTTTTCCGGTCCCGTCAGCCGGCCCGGCATTACAAGCCCGACTGGCGCGACAGCGGTGTTTCGAACCCATCCCCCGTCTTGCCGCCCATTGTGATCACAAAATTGGCGTTGTACAAGTGGCTAGTTGAGCGGACGTTGAGCTAGCCCAATAGAAAGCCGATACCGTGAAGGAACTCGAAGCCAGCACCCGCAAGCCCACCCCGCCCGTTGTCAGCGGAGTCGCGACGGGGCTTGGGCTAACCACCCACGAGAGCGTCTACCGCAGCCTGCGCGACCGCATTTTATGCGGCGGCTTCCAGCCTGGAGAAGCGGTAACCCTGCGCGGCATCGCCGATGAACTGGGCGTCAGTCCCATGCCGATCCGCGATGCGGTGCGACGCCTGATCGCCGAGCGCGCGCTAGAAATGCGCGACAACAGGCGGGTTTTGGTGCCGCCCATGACGCGCGCCAAATTCAACCAAATTCTGTATGCCCGTCAGGCGCTTGAGCCAGAACTTGCGGCGCTGGCTTTACCCCGGCTCAACCCCAAGACCATCGCCAAAATCGAGGTCATCGACGAAAATCTGGGCAAAGCCGTGAGTGATGGTGACCCGCAGGGCTACATGCGGGGAAACTATCAGTTTCATTTCACGCTCTACGAGCGTGCTAGCTCTGACATGCTTTTGGCACTGGTTGGCAGCATATGGCTGCAGTTCGGACCCTTTATGCGCATGGCCTATGGTCGAGTCGGCACCTCGGATCTTGAGGATTTTCATGAGGTTGCGATCGCCGCCATGAAGGTGGCCGATGTGACCGCATTGCGCCAAGCCATCACCGACGACATCGAGCAAGGCATGGGCTACATTGGCGATACGGTGCTGGGAACCCGTCAATAACTGCCAAGTTCACCACGCCCCGGCTTGAGTTTGGCCGCAACTTGTGATCACAATTGATGCCGTTAAATCTGTACTGAGTTTCAGATAGCCTGTCGCAAACCTTATCCTTCACTCCACACAACAACCCCAAATTCAGGTGCCCCATGACAGCCGAAGCAGGAGACACACCCGCCGGCCACGAACCGTATCAGGCCGGCGCCACGCCTGAGACCCTCAAAGACTGGCTGATCCAGCACCGCATCGAAGAGGTTGATTGCGCCGTGCCCGATGTGGCTGGCGTGGCGCGCGGCAAAACCATGCCGGTTGAAAAGTTCGTAAAGCTCGGCCCCGTACATCTGCCCATCTCCATTTTCCACCAGACGATCACCGGCGACTATGTCGGCTTTGAAGAAGACGGTCAGGCGCTCTACGCCGAAAACGACCTGATCATGGTGCCCGACCTCTCGACCATCCGCCCCGCTCCGTGGGCGTCGAGCCCGACGGCGCAAGTCATTCACGACGCCACCTGGCAAAACGGCGAGCCGGTCGAGATCGCGCCGCGCAACGTGTTGAAGCACGTGGTCAACCTTTATCGCAAAGAAGGCTGGGAGCCGGTCGTCGCCCCTGAACTCGAATTCTATCTGACCAAAGTAAATCCCGACCCCGACTATCCCTTGGAACCACCGACCGGCCGCTCGGGCCGCCCAGGTGCTGGCCGTCAAGCCTACAGTCTGGGCGCTGTCGATGAGTACGAC
>JAYSUN010000233.1:0-4963 GCA_043719045.1 Hyphomicrobiaceae bacterium
ATCACGATCGATATCACGTACGCTCAAGAGAAGGGCAACGTCGGCATGAGCTGGGCGCTTGATGTCGTCTGCGCTGAGGCCGAGGAAGCTGTCCGTTCCGGCGAATACAACATCATCATCTTGTCGGATCGCAGTTGCGGTCCGGACCGGATTCCGATCCCGTCATTGCTTGCGACATCGGCCGTCCACCACCATCTGATCAAGCAAGGTTTGCGCACGTCTGTGGGTCTCGTCATCGAGACCGGTGAAGCCCATGAAGTGCATCAGTTTGCGACGCTCGCGGGCTACGGCGCGGAGGCGATCAACCCGTATCTGGCATTTGAAACCATTGAACAGCTACTCCCGGAGCTCGACGAGAAGCTGACTTTGAAGGAGGCGCAGAAGCGCTTTATCAAAGCTGTCGACAAAGGCCTTCACAAGGTCATGGCCAAGATGGGGATCTCGACCTATCAGAGCTATTGTGGTGCCCAGATCTTCGATGCCGTCGGTTTGTCGGGCCCGTTCGTGCGCAAGTATTTTACCGGCACACACACACAAGTCGAAGGCGTCGGGTTGCGCCATATTGCCCGCGAGACCGTTGAACGTCACCGACAGGCGTTTGGCGAGGTTCCGCATCTCGAGACAATGCTCGAGGTCGGTGGCGATTATGCTTATCGGACGCGGGGCGAAGCCCATGTCTGGAGACCATCAGTCGTGGCGGATCTCCAGCATGCCGTGCGTGGCACCGATGTCAAAGACGCAATGGCCGGTAAGCTCCCACAGAAGTGGCGCGACTATGCTCGCCAGATCAATGACCAATCTGAGCAGTTGATGACCCTGCGCGGTTTGTTTCGGATCAAATCTGCTGAAGAAATCGGTCGCAAGCCGGTCGACATTTCGCTGGTTGAGCCGGCCGAGACGATTGTCCGTCGGTTCTCGACGGGTGCGATGTCATTTGGATCGATCTCACGCGAGGCCCACACCACGCTGGCGATTGCGATGAACCGCATTGGCGGCAAATCCAACACGGGTGAGGGAGGCGAGGAGTCCGACCGTTATGTGCCGATGAAGAACGGCGATAGCATGCGATCGGCGATCAAGCAGGTGGCGTCCGGTCGCTTCGGTGTCACAACGGAATACCTCGTCAATTCCGACGTCATGCAGATCAAGATGGCACAGGGCGCTAAGCCCGGCGAAGGTGGACAATTGCCCGGCCACAAAGTCGATGCCACCATTGCTAAGGTGCGCCACTCGACCCCCGGCGTCGGCCTGATCTCTCCGCCGCCGCACCACGATATCTATTCGATCGAGGACTTGGCACAGCTGATCTTTGATTTGAAGAACGTCAATCCGATGGCCGACGTGTCGGTCAAGCTGGTCTCTGAGGTCGGCGTCGGAACTGTTGCAGCTGGTGTTGCCAAGGCGCGCGCCGATCATATCACTATTGCTGGCTTCGAGGGCGGCACGGGTGCGTCCCCGCTCACCTCCATCAAACACGCAGGATCGCCCTGGGAAATCGGCCTCGCCGAAACCCATCAGACGCTGGTTTACAACCAACTGCGCGGACGCGTGGCGGTCCAAGTCGACGGTGGTGTGCGCACCGGACGCGATGTTGCCATCGGAGCTCTTCTTGGTGCCGATGAGTTCGGCTTTGCCACCGCGCCGTTGATTGCGGCAGGCTGCATCATGATGCGCAAATGTCACCTCAACACCTGCCCCGTCGGAGTTGCGACCCAAGATCCAATTCTGCGTGCAAAGTTCAACGGTCAACCCGAGCATGTCATCAACTTCTTTTTCTTCATCGCTGAGGAAGTCCGCGAGATCATGGCCTCGCTCGGCTTTACCTCGATGCCGGACATGGTCGGTCGGTCCGACATTCTGGATAAGGTTACCGCGATCGGTCACTGGAAGGCCCGGGGTCTGGATTTCTCGAACCTGTTCCACATGCCGGATGTCGCTGACACCGTGGCCATTCATCATTGCGAGCGTCAAAACCATGGCCTTGAAAAAGTCCTCGACAATCAGCTGATCGCGGACGCCAAAGCCGCGCTCGACCACAGGAAACCGGTGACGATCGAAACCAAAATCGCCAACCGTGATCGTGCCGTCGGTGCCATGTTGTCGGGCGAAGTGGCTCGCCGCTACGGTCACGCCGGACTCGCCGAGGACACCATCCACGTCACACTGAAAGGCATTGCGGGACAGTCGTTCGGTGCCTGGCTGGCAGCAGGCGTGACGCTCGAGCTGATCGGTGAGGGCAATGACTATGTCGGCAAGGGTCTCTCGGGTGGCAAGATTATCGTCCGCCCCGATCCTAAATCCGGCATTGTACCCGAAGACAGCATGATTGTCGGTAACACGGTCATGTACGGGGCCATTGCGGGTGAGTGTTATTTCCGCGGCATTGCCGGTGAACGCTTTGCCGTGCGCAACTCGGGCGCTGTCGCCGTTGTTGAAGGCACCGGCGACCACGGTTGCGAATATATGACGGGCGGCGTCGTTGTCGTGCTTGGCAACACGGGCCGGAACTTTGCGGCTGGTATGTCCGGCGGCATCGCATACGTGCTCGATGTAGCCGGCGATTTCGAAGCCAAGTGCAATCTCGCCATGATCGATCTCGAACCGGTCGCAGCCGAAGAGGAAGTCATGCGTCGCCTGTCGAACCAGGGTGGCGATCTGGAAACCCACGGCCTCGTTGACGTCATGGCGGATATGTCGGGACAGGATGCCGAGCGGTTACATGCACTGATCACGCGTCACGCCCACTACACCAACTCGGCGAAGGCCAAGTTGATCCTTAGCGATTGGCCAAGCTGGCAGAAGAAGTTCCGCAAGGTCATGCCGGTCGACTACAAGCGCGCGTTGGCGGAAATGACACAAGTCCAAGCTGCCGACAAAACCGGTTTTGAAGTCATGGAAGTCGGCGTAACCCTGAACAAACCAAAGCCAAAAGCCGCGGAGTGAGTTGCCTTCGCCCTTTGGCCTTCTGGGGATGAGCAGGTGCCTGAACTGCAGCCAGTCGTAGCGACGGAGATCTTTCATGCGCGGTTTTGCCAACACCCCGACGCCGCCGTATTACGCCGTGATCTTCACATCGCAACGGACCGATGTCGACGGCGCCGGTTACGCCGCAATGGCAGCGGCCATGGCTGATCTTGCAGCCAAGCAACCCGGCTATCTCGGTGTCGAAAGCGCGCGCGACGCCGATGGGGTCGGCATCACCGTGTCGTATTGGCGCGATGAAGCTGCGATCAAAAACTGGAAGGCCGTTGCCGATCACCTCGCCGCCCAACGGCTGGGACGCGAGCGCTGGTACAGCCACTACGAGACCCGCGTCGCCAAAGTCGATCGCGCGTATCCGGGACCGGAGAGGCGGGGATGAAAATCTACGGCGATGTCAGATCGGGCAATTGCGATAAAGTTCGCTATACGGCAGACCTGCTCAAGCTTGCCTATGAGTGGATCGAACTCGACAGTGTTCAAGGAGCAACGCGAACCCTGGACTTTCTGGCCAGGTTTCCGCAGGGGCAGGTGCCAGCGGTCATTCTTGCTGACGGTCGCTGCCTCGTGCAGTCGAACGCGATCATGCGGTATCTGGCACGCGGTTCGCGGTTGCTTCCGACCGATCCCTATGTGCAAGCCAAGATCGACGAATGGCTGTTCTGGGAACAGAACAGTCACGAATTCTTTATCGCCAATAGCATTGGTCATATGACGTACAAAGGGCAGTCGAAGGAGACGCGGGAACCTTGGCGCGTCGAACGCGGCGAAAAGGCGCTCGACCATATGGAACAGCAACTGAGCGGCAGGGATTGGCTGGTGGGTGACGCGTTGACGATCGCCGATATCGCGCTGTTCGCGTACACGTGCAACGCCGACAAGGGCGGCTTCGATCTGTCGGCGCGAGCGCAGGTGCGGCAGTGGCTCGCGCGCTGCGAACGCGCAATCAACCTCGAAAAGGGTTCTGCACCGTGAGCCCGTCGATCGTCAGCCCGTCGTGCATGTCCTCGGAATACAGCGTCGTGCAGCCGGCAAGGACGGCTGCTGCGATGATGGTCGCGTCGAAGATCTGCAGTGTGTATCGTTCGGCGTATCGGAGGCCGCGTTCATGGGCATCGCAGGCGAGCGGCAGACAGACTGTGTTCGCGCGAACGGTCGCGAGCAGAGCGTTCGTCGCCGGCCAATCCCATTGCCATTTCCAGCGGGCGACGCGGGCCGCCTCGATCAACACGATCGGGTTGACGATACCGCCAGCAGCCAGCACCTCGGCTGCACGCTCCGATTTCGCGTCGTCTCCCGCGAGATACAACAGAACGTTGGTGTCGAATGCAACATCAGTCTTCATCGGTCGAACGGTCATCGTAAAGTTCGTCCCGGTTAAACTTGTAGTTCGTCGGCCGCGTTCCGCGATATTTCTCACGGAACGCACGCAAAAGCTCGAGACGATCGGGAATCCGCGCGACCGCAAGTCCGCCCTCGCCGGGCACGAGCTCGATCTCGTCTCCCTCTTTCAGGCCGAGCGCCTCGACGACGTCGGCTGGAAGGCGCACGGCGAGGCTATTGCCCCATTTCGCGACTTTCATCTGAAGCCTCCGAATTGATATACGTGAATATTCATGTATATCCGCAACCCGATAGCGTCAATCACGAGCAGCGCAGACACATCCCCATGGGCAAGATCACAGGCTTCCTCGAATACGAACGCGCCGAGCGCGCCTATGCGCCGGTCAAGGTGCGCATCAAAACCTGGACCGAATTTATTGTCCCGCTCTCGGAGAAGGACACGAAAGTGCAGGCCGCGCGCTGCATGGATTGCGGCATTCCGTATTGCCACAGTGGCGCAACCGGGGGCTGTCCCGTCAACAATCAGATCCCCGATTGGAATGACCTTGTCTATCGCGGCAGCTGGCGCGAGGCGCTGGCCAATCTGCATTCGACCAATAACTTCCCCGAGGTGACCGGCCGCATCTGCCCCGCGCCCTGT
>JAYSUN010000234.1:0-1828 GCA_043719045.1 Hyphomicrobiaceae bacterium
TTCGATGCCCAACTCTTCGAGGATGTAGCGGGCGGCGAAATCAAGCTCGGCGCTGCCCTCGCCGATTTCCTGGTAGGTGAAGGCGAACTCTTCCTGCTCCTCAAGCCCAAACAGCCAGAACAACTGATTCTGGATAGTGGCAGACGAGGCAACAATGGCGAGCAATGCCCCGTCTCGTTGGAGGGCGAGAAACAGGTGGTCTCCCGGCAGCATCATTTCGGTCACGGCGTTGCTGGAGTAATAGAGGTGGTACTCGGGAGCGCGGGGCTTGCCCTTGCGCACATTCGACCAGCTCATGAAGCCGTCCTCGGAGAATGCCTCTTGTTCACCGGATATGGAAAGGAACCGGGTTTCAATCTGGCGACGATCTTCGTCACCGAGGAGGCGACGCAACGGGCGGGTGCCCTGAAACTCGTGCTGATTGGATTTCGGCGTGATCGTTTCAACCAGCGTGAGCTGTTTCGAAACTACTCCGACGAAGAGGTCAGACAGCATACCCCGGCGCATTCAGATTCCCCTGATCTCGATTCGACGCTCGCTGGATCGAAGCCATAATGCGCAAGCCGAAACTACTTCAACAAGCGGTCGCCGCGACTTTCCCTTGAGCGTGCATTCCCAGACGATGGCCTGTCGCCAACCCACTTGTTCGAGCTGCTTTTCATTTCTCGCGTCGACCATCTGGTTCCTGGCGATCTTCGCGCGCCAAAAATCCGGGCGGGTGGCAGGCCACCGGAACAGGGGGCAATCATGCCCGTGCCAGAAGCAACCATGCACAAAGATCACTGCCCGATACCGTGGCAAGATGATGTCGGGCGTTCCCGGCAAGGCGCGACCATGGAGGCGATAGCGGAAACCGGCAGCGTGAAGCGCCTTGCGCAGGATCAGTTCGGGTTTGGTGTTCTTCCCCCTGATATTCGCCATCATCCGGCTGCGGACCTCAGCCGGAACGATGTCAGCCATGTGCGACCATGCGTTTTCGATCCGGTCGGGTGACGATAGCGGGTGCGGCCTGCGGTGTGGCCCGTTTGGCTAGCGCGGCTTCGATATGTGGCTTCATGGACTCGGCCAAGAATTCCACGGTCGGCACGACCACTGCATTGCCAAACTGTCGATAGGCTTGGGTGTCCGAAACCGGAATCTTCCACCGCCGGTCGCCTCGGTCGAAGCCCATCAGGCGCGCGCATTCCAATGGCGTGAGGCGACGCGGTCGATTGCCCGGCTGCTCAATCAGCACTTCCGAACCGTCCTTGTAATAGCGGGCGGAGAGGGTGCGGGAAACATCATTCGGGCCAAACAGGCTATAACCGAAGCCATTGCCTTTGGCTGTGTGCTTGGCCTTGTAAGCCTGGAGGTATTCCCACAGCCGTTTGGTCAGCGTGTATTTCGGTTCAACCTCATCGTGTGGTTGCAGGATGCTGCCGAGCTTTGGCCCGTCAGTCGGCAATTCCAGCCGTTTGAGGTCAAAGTCAGTCGGTTCCCGGAAGCCGACAATGAAGATGCGCTCGCGGCGTTGGGGCACCCAATGTTCCGAACTGATAACGCGCGTCTGGACGTGATAGCCAAGTTCATTTCGCAGCACATTCATGATCGTGGCGAAGGTACGGCCTTTGTCGTGACTTTCGAGGTTTTTGACGTTTTCAAGCACAAATGCTGCCGGGCGATGGTGGGCAATGATCTGGGCCGTATCAAAAAACAGGGTGCCCTGCGTGTCGCAGAGAAAGCCATGCGGACGGCCCAAGGCATTCTTCTTCGACACCCCGGCAATCGAAAACGGCTGGCACGGGAACCCGGCCACAAGCAGATCATGCTCCGGGATCAGCTCGGGCTG
>JAYSUN010000235.1:0-1828 GCA_043719045.1 Hyphomicrobiaceae bacterium
GCGGTGTGGCAGGGCGACGTGCCTTTGAGGCGGGGCCGTGTTCAGCCTGCAAGATTCTGCGTCAGCGCGACCTCGACGACTTTGAAAGCGCCGCCGAGCCGTTGGCATTGGACGACGACATCGACGGTGGCATGAACCAGCTCGCGAATGTCAGCGCGGGTTAGATCGCGACCGCCGTCGCTCTCCTTGACCAACAGCGTCAGCTGCTCAAAGGCCAGCGCGCAACTGTTGGCGTGGAGTGTTGTGATCGATCCCGGATGGCCGCTGTTGACGTTGCGCAAATAGTAAAACGCCGAGCCGTCGCGCAGCTCTTGCAACAGGATCCGGTCCGGGCGCATGCGTAGCGCGCTTTCAAGCAAGTCCTTGGGACCAATGCGGGCGCGGCCCTGTGAGTCTCTGGACCCATCCTTGGGATAGAAGAGTGCCACGCGGTTGTGATGCGGCACCACCAGTTCCGCCGTGTCCTCAATGGTGATAATGCGCTCGGTCTCAGGGATTTCGCCGATCAGGGCTTTCGACAGCGTCGTCTTGCCCGATCCCGTCGCCCCGGAAATCAATATGTTCTTTTTGGCTTTCACGGCGGCCGCCAGAAACGCTTTGGTGTCTTTGCGCGCCAGCAGGGCTTTGAGTTCGGCGTCTTGATCGCGATTGCGCTCTTGCCGCCGGGTGTCGTCAAAGAGGCCTGCGATATACAGCTCGTCGAGCGACCACGTCCGTGCCGACGGTTTGCGGATGGTGACGCTGATGACGCCCGCCGCTGTTGCCGGTGGACCCACGATTTGAATCCGTGCGCCGCAGGGCAGCGTCGCCGATAGGATTGGCCGCTCGTCCCGGAAGGCTTGCGATGCAAAGGCCGCTGTCGCCTTGGCCAGCCGTTCCAGGCGGACAAACGTCATCTCTGGGACCTGTGTTGTCTCCCAGCCGTGGCGGGTTTCGACCCAAACCTCGCCCGGCCGGTTGATGACGACTTCAATCACGTCGTCGCGGTCGAGGACGGCTTGCAGTGTGCCGAGTTGTTCTTGCACCGCGCGCCAAGTTTCATCGCGACTGTCAACGGTCTCAATCTTTGAGTGATCGCCCATCGCCGCGCTCCAATGTTGCGTGCCACGGTTCGGGTGATGGCGGCGGTGCCAACGTCAGCCGGTAGACGCTGGAAAAATCCAAGTCGCGAGCGACAAAGATCGTCACCAGTTCGCCCTGCGCCTTGTGCAACGTCGGCGGCATGTTGATAGATTGCTCAACCGCAATCGCCGCCGCCTGATTGCCCGCCTGGCCAACGCCATTGAAACTTTCACCCGTCGCGCTTTGTCCGGCCTTGGTCAAAACCCGCATGCCGTCGCCAACGACCGACATGAGGAGTGCTGAACCAAACCGCTCCCACCAGTGGTTATCAATCTCGCCGCCAACGCCTGCGCGGCCAAGCGGATCGGTGGCAGGCGACGCGAGTTCGACAACAACGCCTGCGGGCGAGCGCGCCCGGCTCCACAGCACATGAACGCGGACCTGACCTTGGCGGAGACCGCCACGGTATTCGCCCGTCACTTGCGTGCCGCGTTCCAAAAGCACGACGCGGCCGTTGGCTCCGAGCACATCGCGCGGGATGACGCACGACACAAACCCCGGCTGATCGGATTGCATGGCGGTTTCCAGCGTGCATGGGATTGCCGTCCCCTGCGGCACCACGAAGTTCGGATTGCCGATGAGACCGGCGCGCACGCCTTCGAGCTTCGGCGGCTTAAGACGGCGCTCGAATTGGCCTTTGTCGTCGGCGTCGATCTCCGGCGCTAGACTTCCTGTTGTGATTGCAGAACCTCGCGATTGTGACGAC
>JAYSUN010000236.1:0-4908 GCA_043719045.1 Hyphomicrobiaceae bacterium
TCGTCCCAACGGTCATGAAGTATCGAAATTCGTATGGCGGTACCACTGCTGTAGTCGATATCATGACCGTTTCCATCGCGAGAAGGCGTTTTCTGGGGAAGGAAATTGCCCAGCGCGTGCTGTTTGTAGACATCTCCAAGCCGTGACTTTTCTACTTCGAGGATAGCTTCAACCTCAGTGATGACCTTTCCGCTACCTTCAAAATCACCCCAGTCCACAATCCAGTGCGCCAAGTTGTTACTGTCCGCTTGCCCCGAATACAGTTCGCACTCATGACCCAGACGATCGAGAGCGAACCGGCCAATCCCCTTGGCACCCGTGACCACGCGCCCACCAATCGACTTGTCTTGGATTTCCTTGGTGTCGGTTCCGATCACCATCCAGTTTTCCTCGATTATCTGCTCCGACATCCCATTGCCATTGTCGATGATCCACAGATCGAGGATTCCCTTGAACTTTTCCCTTAAGACGAGCTGGTCATCAGGACCGATTGCGTTGGACAGCTTATGATGCCCCTCGACCAGTTCGTAATATTCAGATGCACTTGGAAAAACTGCCAGAACCTCCGCGAATTCCCGTTCGGAAAGATTGGCAGGAATATCTGCGTGACGCTGTAGGAAAAGTATCGCGCAGACCTTGCTGTCGGCATCATAGGCGTTCTTTACCAATTCGGTGATGGCACCCTGCGAAGTGGCGACGTTCTCCCTACCTATAAGACGCGCCGCCCGGGCCGAAACGGTGAAAGGTATTTTTGCCATTTCGCCGTTTGATTCCCCCTTTTCCGCCTTAGTCGCTCGTAACCCCAGCCATTGAAGGAAGCAAATTCTATATGAGAGCGAAAAAGCAATTTGGGCTGACAAGCGTTAAGTACGGTCAGCACATCGCGTCGGTCCTAAACGAGAGGTGATTTTGAAATTGCTTTAACGATTTTCGGACGTCGGCGAGGCTAGCGATATCCGTATTCCGTTAGTCATAAGTCGGCTAGCGGTTACCCTGTTGTTTCCGCCTCTGGACCACTGTGCATCGCTTCCAGCAGCGGTTCTATGACAGAGTTTGTCCATGCGTCCTGCAGCCGATCACTTGTAGCATCGGCTGCTTCGTCTGCCTTCTCACTCGTTTCGAACCATTCGCGCCAGATCGCAGCAATATCGCGCTTGTATCCGGCGCCCTGTCCGTAGCGCTCGGCGCTCCTGTCCCAAATATTCGCTTCGTCGAGAAGCGTGTCATATTCGTCGCGGCCGATCGTTCGGGCAAGTGCGAGGAATTCCTGGCGGCGTTCGGCAAGCTGGATACGAAGCGCTTCAAGGGTCTGCACAACAGTGTCAATCTCACCATATTTGTGCTCGAGATCTTCCAGCTTGTGCCCGATGCGCGAAACAAGCCCGTTTGTCCGCAAATTGGCGTCGATCCTGACACCCTGTCCGAGAAGGTGGGCAAACCCGAAAGATTCCCAGTCTCCACGCCGGACCACCGATGCGGCAATCGAACTGTGATGGCCGACGGCCATTTGGTCTATCAGGTTCTGATGAGCAGGACGCTTGATCCCGGGCAGCTCGCGGACAATTTCCAGGGTCCGTTCGATTTCGCTTTCGACATCACGGCGCGCCTCGGTTGCGCGCACGTCGTCGACATTGGCGAGCAGGTTGGCAACGCCGGCCGCGGCTGCCTTGCCCCGATGCCTGTAATAGCCCCGCATCTCTCCGATCTGCGCGCGCAGGGCTGCCCAGATCTGTTCGGGTTCGTCATTCCGCGCATCAAAAAAATACACCGGGGTGACAGGAAGATTTGCGCCCGCCAAGGCCTGTTCGACTTCCTTGCGGCGGATGGCATAACCTTGCTTGCGCACAGTGATCGGTTCGTCGAAGCCCGGCATTTCGAGGGCTTCGTCGCCACGGGGCAGCACAAGAATGCACTGTCGGTGACGCTCGGGCGCATCGGACCCGGCATCGACCGACTCTTGCAGCTGGCGCTGGACAGTCGTGTTGGGGGCATCGGCAAATTTGGTGCAAAGGACCATGAGCGTGCGGGGATCGTCGGCATGCTCGGCCAGATCCTGGCGCTGGGTAACGCTTTCCACCCCGCGCGTGTCGATGACCTGAAGATTCTGTCCGTCGGCAGAAAGATTACTGGACGGCATCAGTACGGTAATCCGGCTCGGAACGCCGAAGCGTGCGTCAAGTCCGTTATTTATATTGGAGACCAGCCGCGAGACCCAGCCAAGGCCATCCTCGCTACCCTCGGGCAGGATGATCTGACGTTCCTTGCGGTCCGCAAGTTTCATCGCTGCAACAATTCGGTCGGTAACTTCGGCAACGCCAATCCCGTCGGCCAGCATCTGTGCGATAGGATCGGTCGAGGCCGGCTCATCGCCAACCAGCGTGTTGACGACTTTCATGCCGGACATGTTGCGCAAGACTCGTGCAATTTCTGCAGAAACACCAACGCCTGAGGCGCCAGGCGCGAGGCTCGACACCATGTCGCGGGTAAGGCGCAGGACCTCCTCGTCCTCAACTGCATCAACAAGGATGCCGAAAGTGGGAGCGTTTCGTATCGCGGTTTCGCAGACGGTCGTTCGGCCCGATCCGACCGGAAATGCCGGCCGGCGACCGCTCCGGCCGTCGCCGACTAGCAATCCCACGGCGTATGTCAGTGCTGTTGTTTTGCCTACGCCGATATCGCCCACCCAGGCGACGACATGGTCGCGGCGCCGCAGATAGGTTTCGGCGGCCCGCAATTCGCCTTCGAGCAATCCGATAGGCCCACGCAATACCGGATCGTCATGCGAGTCCTTGAAGGCCGTGAGATCGCTCAGCGCTTGGTCGATTGCCCATAACGCTTCGCGGTCCGGGTGCAGAAAAGATGGTGGTCGGTCGCTGTGCCACGCGCGCCCATAGTATTCTGCCACTTCGGTCGCCAGCGGGGACCCGATCGCAGTCAAGTAGCGGTCTGCCATCTCGGGCTCTGCGTCTTCGGCGCGCTCAAGCTTTGACAATACGCTGGCCACGGTTCCCATCTGTCGTGCCAAAGCTGCTTGACTTAAGCCCTGCGCATCACGAACATGGCGAAGGACATCGGTTGGGATTGAATGAGTCATATGATAATTTGTTCCAACATGGTTGGCGCATAGTATGCGAATATTCGCAAACTTCAAGAACATTGAGCGCATATAATCGTCGAAAATCGCTTATTTGTCATTTTCCTTTGTGTAAGCATTGGAAATTTTACGAACGTCAGCTAACTTTCGCGCATCTTAGATACGGGAAAATTCAAATGCTCTATCTTGTTGGCGAAACCATCGATCGCGCCCATGCCCATTCGAGAGCAAAGGCTGGAGAACTGTTTAGCCCCTTACGTGGCATCTACATCGATACCATGGCCGACGCCGACCGCACGATCCTGAACCATGCGGTCCGCATCGCTGCATATCTTTATCCGCGGGCCTATCTGTCGGGTGTCAGTGCGACACAGCTAGCTGCAACAGCCGATGGCAAACTGTTCCTCAGTGGCAGGCGAAACCAGCGCACACGCATCCGTTCATTGGAAATCATTCAGAACGAGGCGCCCGAGCGACCATCGACGATATCGGTGATCGCCGGCGATGATATGGGCGAGATGACACTGACAGCTTCCTCACCGCTGCAACGTTTCCTTGAAGCCTTTCGCCAGCGCAGCGCGCATGCGAGCGCAATCGATCCCGGGCTAAAACGCCAGATGGCCGACCGGCTCCTGGAGGAATATGGCAATCCCGAGGCTGCAGCAGACGCCTTGTGGGCACTGGCCAGGGCAAACCGCTGGACACGCGAGGCCGAGGCGTCCGAGCAGTATCTGCGAAGCGACATGCGATCAGGGCCGCAGCCCGTCAACCAGGCCAGCATGAGACTGATCGCAGCCTGGCATGGAGAAGAGATCGGCCAGCTTAGCCATGACGGCGCGGAATGGCGATGGCAAGCAGCGCCGGGCGAGCGGCCGCCGCTCGTACGCGAAACCCGTCCGGGAAGTCTGCCGCCCTTCATAGAGTCATTGCTTCCTGAGGGCTGGCTTGCCGAAGTGCTGAATGATCGCGACGAACGCGAGACGCTGCGGGCTGGCAGCCGGTATATGTCGAACATGATCATCGTCGATGATGCCAGCAAACTTGCTGGCCTGCCAGCGGACATCATAGAAGGCCGGCTAGCAAACTTTCAGAACCACGGGATGTTTGCCGGGAGCTACCGCGGTCCGGCAAGCAGGAAACTCAACGAAAATTTCCAGCAGAAGCTTGCCGCCCTGTTTGATGCCGCAAGCACGCCGCGGCTTTCAGGTGTCCAGATCAAGGCCCCCATGTTTCTTGACCGGGATGGAGTATTGCTGCCGGCGGTGACAGCGCCTTTCACCCACATCCTGAAGCCGGCCGGAACGAACGGCTTTGAAGACCTGCCAATTGTCGAATGGATTTGCCTGTCGCTAGCTCGCGCCGCGAATTTCAAAGTGCCGGAATTCGCGCTTGTTGATATGCCTGACGCGATGGCACCCGCACTTCTGATCGAACGCTTCGATATCAGGCGCAACGACAACGAAACACAGCGACTTGCCATGGAAGACTTTTGTTCGGTCCTCGACCAGCCTGCCACACGCAAATATGACGGCACAATCGAGCGAATGGCGAGAGGGTTGCGGTCCTTGTCAACCGACCCGACCGCCGATCTTGATGTCCTTTTCAGGCGCGCTGTATTCGCGTGGCTTATTGCTGACGGCGACATGCACCTAAAGAACCTTGCTTTGCTTAAGAGTGCGGAGGCTGCAGCGAACCAGTTCACGTCGGTGCGGTTCGCTCCGGTTTATGATGTCGTCACCACGAGAGTATTCCCGCGCTTGGAAAATGATCGCATGGCACTTAAGCTGAACGGGAAGGACGACCGGCTGACGCCG
>JAYSUN010000237.1:0-1816 GCA_043719045.1 Hyphomicrobiaceae bacterium
GCGTGTTGGCACCCGACAGCTTCTGCAAAATGAAGTCAATGCCTGGCAGCAAGCCCGAAACGCCGCAAAGCGAACCATCGAGTGGAAATTCACCAGACAAGATGCTGACCGGAAATTAAGTCGTCATTATGTTTCGAAACTTGTGTGTTGATGTACTAGTAGCTTCTATCCGTTCAGCATTTGCGTCAAGACGGTATTGGTCGGACGCTTACGCTCTTGCCTTGGGTCTTGCGCTCAATGTCGCGGATGACCCGACCAAGGTAAGTGCGCAGCTTCCTGATCTGGCCCTTGGCCCGATTCATCTGACGCGCACGGGCGTAGCGCGGTGAACGCACGAAGGCGGCCAAGCCGACCCGTTCGTAGCTTTGGCGCAGCTCGACGCCGATCTTCTTTGCCTGGCGCACCAGTGCAATGCGGGCCTTGTGCAGCAGCCGGGCATCGGTGGGAAACGCTACCCAAAGGCAATCGGTATCGACCGCCTGATGACCTGCTCAAGTTCCTCGAAAGTCTCTGAACCTATGTAAGGTTAAAAGCTTTTAGCACGGGTGAGAAGCCCTTCTGTAGCGACTACCGTACATAAAAACTGACCTCTGATAGCGCCGCTTACGAAAGGCCGTTCCTAAGCGGGGCAATTGGTTCGCTGGCAGCGAACTGGCGGAAAGCGCGCCGCTGTCATCGTGAGCCTGCTGCAGTCGGCGAAGATGAACGGTCACGACCCCTGGGTCTACCTCAGAGATGTGCTCGAGCGCCTGCCGACGCATCTCAACAGCCGCATTGAAGAACTGCTGCCGCATCGCTGGCAATCGCCAGCCTGGGGATGTAAGCCCAAGCCGCCGATTTTTCCGGCATCCACCTTTCGGCCTGTCGCCAAACACCTGTTTGGCGACAGGCCGCCGGCGACCAGCGAAATCGCTCGTGCGGCGCCTTAAAAATGTGCGGAAACCTCAACTTGATAGTTTTCCGCTTATGCTGGTTGGCTACATGCGCGTTTCGTCGGACTCGGACCGGCAAAGCACGGACTTGCAACGCGATGCGCTGCTGGCGGTCGGCGTCGATGCCCGCCATTTGTTTGAGGATCGCGCGTCCGGCGCCAAGGATGATCGCCCTGGGTTAGCCAAGACGCTGGCGTTCGTTCAACCTGGTGATGTCCTCGTCGTGTGGAAGCTGGATCGACTCGGCCGCTCGTTATCTCATTTGCTGGCCATCGTCAACACGCGGCGAGAACGGCAGGTCGCCTTCCGATCGCTCACCGAAGGCATGGATACCAGCACGGCGTCGGGAGAGTTGCTGTTCCATGCGTTTGGCGCGCTCGCGCAGTACGGGCGCGCCCTGACCAGAGAGCGCGTGATCGCCGGACTGGCCGCCGGCTATCGCCGGCGAGAAGCTGGAGGCAGTCATCACCGCGTTGGACGGAGGCATGTCGAAGGCGGCCGTATGCCGCAACTTTGGCGTTAAGCGCACCACGCTGATCGAAACGCTCGCACGGGTCGACTGGCCCGGCGCGGAGGGGGCGTCGCAAAGATGACAAGCAAGAGCGAACGATTGGCCGTCCTGTCGGATGCTGAGCAGTTCGCCCTGTACGGCCTGCCAGACTTCGACGATGGGCAGCGATTGGATTAGCTGTCGCTGTCCGAACAGGAACTGGCGCTCACCTGCAGCCGTCCAAGTCTGCACGCTCAAGCCTACTGTGCCTTGCAGATTGCCTGCTTCAAGGCCAAGCATCACAAGTTCGACACCTTTTTGTATAAATTTCGGTCTCCTCGCGGCGGACCGCCAATGAATTCAACCACTTACGTGAGTTTTAAGTTAGGGGAAA
>JAYSUN010000238.1:0-4902 GCA_043719045.1 Hyphomicrobiaceae bacterium
CGACGATTGCAAAACCATCACGCCGGTGCACATCACGATTCATCGGCAGCCTGGCCAAGGTAGCGTGTGGTTTCGTGACAAACAAGAAACGACAATTCAGTCGTCGAAGAGCGGCAAGTGCATTGACGAACGTGTGACGGGGACTGGGATTTATTACACCGCTCGCACTGGGGCGTCAGGCAGCGATACGTTTTCGATCTCGGCCCGCATCGGCAGCGGAGAGTCCGTTTCACGCAGTTTTACAGTCCAGATTGCAGACGATTGATCAAGTGCTTCAATCCGCAGCGAGTTCAGTCAGCACCCGGCGTAAGAGGTCAAGATCATCCGGCTGAGAGAGCCGGTGATCACCTTCGGGTACGGCATGAATCCGCACATGATCGCCGCGCAGCGTCGCCTCCAGATCCATCGTATGTTCCCAAGGGACATCTTCATCCAGCAAACCGTGTAAGACGACAACCGGGCGGCCGGGATCGAAGCCATCTGGCCCAATCAGGTGGTTGCGTCCCTCATCCAGGAACTGCCGCGTGATGACGTAGGGTCCGTCACCATAGTTTGACGGGCGCAGATAGACGCCGTGTTCGGTGATGGCCTTTTTAGCGCTGTCCGGGAACCGCTCCCACATCAGTTTCGTGGTCAGATCCCAGGCTGGTGCGATCAACACCAGGGCCTTCACGCGTGCAGCTTTGGCGGGGTCGTTGCGCTGCAAATCGCGCATCAGCAGGAGCGCAATATAGCCGCCGGTCGAGGAGCCAACCAGAACTTGTGGGCCTGCGGTCAGGCGGTCAAACACCGCATGCGCCTCTTCGAGCCACGCGCCGATGGTGCCGTCCTCAAACCGACCTCCCGAGCGGCCGTGGCCTGAGTAATCAAACCGCGTGCACGCATGGCCACGTTCCGCGCACCAGTCGGCAACGGCTGTGGCTTTGGTTGAGATCATCTCGGACTTCAACCCTTGCAGCCAGATGTAGCCAGGCGCCCTGTCAGCCGCAGGCCGAGATAGCAAGGTCGCAATCTGCCGAGCAGGCGTGCCAACCTCGATGTTGTGAGGCGTGTCCGTGTGAGGGGTCATTGAGCGTCCGATCTCATGGCGCCGCACCGACGTGCGCGCCCTGCTGTATAGCCGACCCGACGAGACGGCACCACGCCGGCCGATGGCTGCATGATTTGCCTACGGTCATTCAGGACATCTGGATGGCCGGGCGTTTGCCTTCGCTTGCTCACCCCCGGCTTTCACGCTAACACGCGCCACATCTCAATCGGGCGCACCCGGCGTCCACAAGCGGAGCATAGGACGCCATGGCGCGGACGAAAATCGCACTCATCGGTGCTGGCCAAATCGGCGGCACTCTGGCGCTATTGGCCGGTCTTAAGGACCTCGGCGACATCGTGCTGATGGACATGATGGAAGGGACAGCCAAGGGCAAGGCGCTTGATCTGTCGCAAGCCGGCGCTGTCGAAGGGTACAACGGCAAGCTCACAGGTGGAGGAGTCGCTGACTATGCGCCGATCAAGGGCGCAGATGTCTGCATTGTCACGGCGGGCGTGCCTCGTAAGCCGGGCATGAGCCGCGATGATTTGATCGGCACCAACTTGAAAGTCATGGAGGCCGTCGGTGCTGGTATCAAGCAGTACGCGCCCAATGCCTTTGTGATCTGCATCACCAATCCGCTCGATGCGATGGTCTGGGCCCTGCAGAAGTTTTCGGGCTTGCCTGCCAACAAAGTCGTCGGCATGGCCGGAGTGCTCGATAGCGCGCGCTTCGCTCACTTCCTGTCCGAAGCGACCGGCGTATCGATGCAGGATGTTCGCGCCATGACCCTCGGCGGCCACGGTGATGATATGGTGCCGATGGTGCGCTATTCGACCATCGGTGGCGTACCGCTGCCGGATTGCATCAAACTTGGCATGTTCTCGCAGGAGCAGCTCGACGCAATGGTCAAGCGCTGCCGCGGCGGCGGTGGCGAGATTGTGGCATTGCTCGGCAACGGCTCGGCGTTCTACGCGCCGGCATCGTCCGCCATCACCATGGCCGAGAGCTATTTGAAGGATCAGAAGCGCATGCTGCCGTGTGCGGCGCATCTGACCGGGCACTATGGCGTCAAGGACATGTACGTCGGTGTTCCCGTCGTCATCGGTGCCAATGGTGTCGAGAAAATCATCGAGCTCGAACTCAACGACGACGAGCGCGGCATGTTCATGAAGTCGGTCGAAAGCGTGCGTGGCCTGTGCAACGTCTGCAAGACGATTGCTCCGCAGTTGGCCTGAGAGGCCTGGGACTTCGCCTAAAGTTCACCCCCTGGTTCGCTCGTTGGCGCGCCAGGGGTTTTCGTTTTGGCAGGACCATCGGATCGAAAATTCAGACGCAACATATTGATTGTATTAAATTTAATCCTGAACCCTCCCCACGGAGGCTGCGGCATCGTGGGGCGCACTAGCCATTTGTTAACCGTGTTGTCTCCATTGTGCTGCCACTAACTCGTTGAAAGTAGGCGTTGCGTTCGGTGGTGCCCCGCCGAAACCAAGTGTGGAGCAGACGTCGATGACACGGCCCAGTTCACCGATGACCCGCCGGCAGCTGATGAAGACCTTTGGTCTGTCAGCGCTGTTGATTCATCCCGTCATGCGCAGCATGGCCTACGCGGCAGAAACGCCATTCGACAAAGCCCCCCGCTACATCCACTTCTTCAAGGGCGGCGCGTTTTATCCAAGCAAAACCAATCCATCGTCCTTGACCAATCTGGCGGGCACACCGATTGCCCCGCTACAGCCCCACGCCGATGATCTGATCCTGTTCAAGAATATGAACATTCACAGCGGCAGTCCAAAGACCGACGGCTATAAGGAAGAGCACGCGGGCGGATTGATGGGCTGCGTCACCGGCAATAGCTACAAGTATTCCAAGAACGACGCCTATTTCGCTTACACCGATAACGAGTCGATCGATATCCGTATCGCCAACCACTACAAGCAGCGGGCAGACCTGAAAGAGGTGCCGCTGGCGAGCCTGCATCTGGGCGGTGGCGCACATTCCGATGCCGACCAGGTGGGCGTCGGCAACCGCTTCATTTCATTCCGCAATCGCCTACCTGGCGACACGCGCTATGGCAACGCCATCGAACCCATCCAGAACTCAGGCCAAGTCTACGACACGCTGATGCGAGCGGCGACCGCGGCATGCTCGGCCTTGTCCAACCAGCCCCGCCGCGATACCGCCAACATGAGTGCCGTGCTCCAGCGCCGCGCGAGCGTGCTCGACTTCATCGTCTCCGACATCAAGGAGGCCAAGCGCCGTTTTGGTATGGACACCGAGCACGCGCGTAAGCTCGACGGTCTGCTTGAAAACTGGAGCCAGTCCGAAAAGGCGGCCCGCCTGCAGGCCAAAGCCTCCGGCGCCCAGACAGCCGAAGTTGGCAGTGGCAAAGCCTGCCCGACGATCGCGCGTCCGACCGGTGACGGCGCCAACAAGAAAAATCTCGATCAGCTGTCACCGATCCATGATGAAATGATCAAGATGATCAAGTTCGCTTTTGAACTCGATCTGACGCGGGTGGTTGCTTTTACGCTTTCCGGAGCCTCCAGCGGCCAATCCTGGCCGAGCCGCGGCGTGCACCAGGCGCACCATGAGCTTGAGCACAACGGCAACGTCGAGGCCCTGGTCAAGCTTGACACCTACTACGCGGAAAAGTTCGCGGCGCTGCTGGCTGCATTGAAATCGATTGACGATGGCGGGAAGAGCGCATTGTACAACAGCTCCGTATTCCTTGGTATGGAGTGCTGGAGCAACAGCTCAAGCGGCCACTTTCTGACCAACGTCCCCTTCATGTTCGCTGGCCAAGGTGGCGGGCGGTTCAAGACCGGACGCATCGTCAATGCCAATGGTCGCAACAACAATGACATCCATGTTTCGTGCCTAAACGCCGCCGGCGTCGATACCAAAACCTTCGGTCTACCCAGCCTCTGTCAAGGCGCCATCATTTGAAACCCGCGCGGCATATCATGCAATTCTCGTTGGTGACACCTCTCCGAATTGCTGGCATTGCGGCCACGATCGCCATCGCTGCCGCGTTCAGCGCCACCCTGCAATTGAAGGCGCAGTCGGCTGCAAAACCGCAAACTGCGCAACTGGAGCAATTGGCCAAGGCCCAAGAATTCTTTCCGAGCGACGAGAAAAAGGTGCCGCCTGCGCGGCTGTTCCGCCTGACGCGCGATCAGATCGACGCGACGGTGGCAACACTTTTGCCAGGTTACGCGACGAAACCGATCAAAGCTGTGATGGCGCGTGATCCTCTTCAGACAAATTATGAGTATGCCGATCTTTTGTCGGTCAACGGCGCCAATGTTGGTGCTCTGTCCGGCTGGATCAGTGGTATTGCCGCGCGGGTGCGCGAAAAGCCAACCGGTGTTGTCGCGTGCGAAGGCACACCACCACCCACCGACTGCCTGCAAAGAGAAGCTCGCAGTTTCATCGTACGTGCCTTTCGGGGGGATGTGCCGGAAGAAAAAGTCACGCAGATCGCGAATTTCTTCGTAGCCGGTGTGAAGTCCGGTGGCTTTGCTCAAGCCACATCCGAACTTGTTGAAGTTGTGCTGAACTCACCGCATTTCCTGTTTCGCAAGGAAATTGACACGGCGAAAAACGATCGACTGACGCCGGCTCAATTGCTCCAAGCCGTGACCTACACCATCGCCGATGCGCCGCCCGAGAAGCTCAATCTGAAGTCGGAGCAGGCGGCACAATATCTCACATCCAGCCGCGATGCCGGCATTACGATTGACGCCATTGTCCGCTCAGCACCTGCGCGCGAGAAGTTGGCGCGGTTTTTCAAGGCCTGGCTTGAACTCAAGGAACCAACCGAATTCACGATCTCACCGGAGATCTACCCCAGCTTCAATTTAAAGCTC
>JAYSUN010000239.1:0-1813 GCA_043719045.1 Hyphomicrobiaceae bacterium
GATGGTTGAGGTCAATTCTGCAATCTTTTGAACTAGGCTGTCGACGAGCGCGGTGAGCCTCATCAGCTCCGCCTCCTGCGCATCAAACCGGCCCTGCAAGGCATCCAGCGCGTCGGCAGCAGTCGTGTCGGCGTGGTCGTGGCTCATCGTTACCCTGATTAAAATCACACGACGAACCCTGGGGATCCCGTCGGCGAATCGAAAGATTGCGGATTCCGCTTTAGCAAGTTCGGGCTTGCCCAGGCTTGCCCGGAGCGACCACCAGATCCGCCGGACGTCAATTGCTCTACATTACTCTTTTGTAGAGCAAGAAATCTATGATATCGTCACCTTGCTCTACATATCTAAATTGTAGAGCAAAGGTTGGAGGCTCCGGCGATGAAAACAATCACACTGGCCGTCCAAACGCTGTTTGCGGACCTGGAGCAGCGGACGCACGACGCGGACTTTACGGAGCAGTTTGATCAGCACGGCAACTTCAAGAAGATGAAGCGGCACAACAAGTTCTATTGGTACTGGTCGCGACGCGAAGGCAAAACCGTCACCAACAAGTACGTCGGCCCCGTTACCGACAAGCAGATATCGGATCGCGTCGCCAGATTCCAAGACCTGAAGAACGACTTCGATCAGCGGCGGCAGATCGTCAGATCTTTAATCGCCGCCGGGTTGGTCGCGACCGACTACGTCAGCGGCGAGGTTGTCGCCGCACTGTGCCGGGCCGGGTTTTTCCGGCTACGTGGCGTACTGATCGGCACAACCGCGTACCAATGCTACTCCGGCGTTCTGGGTGTCGTCTTGCCTAACGCCGCGATCCGCACGCAAGACGCAGATTTTGCGCAGTTTTTTGCCATCGCGAACATGATCGATGATGCCATCCCGTCAATCCTGGATGTGTTGCGCAACGTTGACCCAACATTCGGGCCTGTGCCCCATATCACTGGTGGTTTGGCGGCCACCGCGTTTGCCAACCGGGACCGATACAAGGTTGAGTTCCTCACCCCTAACCGTGGCAGTGACGACTATATGAATAAGCCCGCGCCGATGGGCGCGCTTGGTGGCGCGTCGGCCGAGCCGCTCAGGTTCCTCGACTTCCTGATCCGCGATCCGATCAAGTCCGTGATCCTGCATGAGGCGGCCGTTCCCGTGACGATCCCCACGCCCGAGCGCTATGCGATCCACAAGTTAATCGTGTCCGAGCGCCGCCACGCCGACTCCAGCAAGATCGACAAGGACGTGATGCAGGTCGCCCGTCTCATTGATGCGATGCACGTCAAGCGTGCTGTCGACCTGTCCGCCGCTTGGGCTGAAGCCTGGGAGCGCGGACCAGCGTGGCGGCAGGAGCTGACCAACGGCCTGGCACGGCTTAATGCGGACAGTGCGCTGAAGTTGGAGTCCGGTGTCAAATCGGGGGCTGCAAAGCGGCGGAAGCCCGCGAGCTGGCCGGAGTAACCTGATACAGCCAAACCTGGTTTTGGGCAGCATTCGATTGTCTGTCATTGCATTCCTGAATAACGTCACATGACGAGACCTTGGGATCGCGTCGGCGGATCGAAGGTCCTGGCCAGCGCTTTGGCAAGGGCGGGCTCGCGCAGGGCGACCGCCAGCTTGCTGTTCGGATCGATGTTCAGCTCAACCGCATGATCACGCATCGCCGAATGCGCCGCCGGATCTTTGACGATCTCGGCAATGACCGCGTGCACAGCGGCTTTAGCTGTCGCCTTGGCGGCGTCGCCGTCCCACGAGGTCAGACCGGCCAGCGTTTTGGCGGCGACGGTTAAGTCGGTCACCAAGCGGCCCGCCCGCACGAGGGGAT
>JAYSUN010000240.1:0-1809 GCA_043719045.1 Hyphomicrobiaceae bacterium
CTCGTCAAGGCTTTGACGGAAGTCCCTCGTCGTATTTCCATGATGTTGCAGAACGAAGAGCAATACCACGATCTGGCTCAGCTGCTGTCGAAGGCAACCGACGTGCTCTATTTGGGCCGTGGGGTTTCGTACCCCTTAGCACTCGAGGGGGCGCTCAAGCTTAAGGAGATTTCGTACATTCACGCCGAAGGCTACGCGGCGGGCGAGCTTAAGCACGGGCCTATTGCCCTCATTGACGAGAAGGTCCCCGTCATCGTGGTGGCGCCGGACGACGAGCTGTTCGAAAAGACCGTTTCAAACATGCAAGAGGTGGCAGCCCGCGGCGGTCAGATCATTCTGATTTCCAACGCCCCGCCCGAAAAGGCAGGCTGCAAGCTCGCCGCCTATATCAATGTTCCCGATGCCCACAGCTTCACCAGCCCGCTGATCTACGCGGTGCCGATACAGTTAATCGCGTATCATACGGCTGTTCTGATGGGGACTGACGTCGATCAGCCCCGCAATCTGGCCAAGTCGGTAACAGTGGAATAGTGCGCGGCTGCACTGGCGCGATTGCAACGGTTGTCCTAATGCCTTATTTTCTGGCTAGTCTCCCATTCTAGGGAGAGCGGGGAGCCTCGAAGGACCTGTACGGCCTGGAAGGCAAAAATATAGAGTGGTGCGTGCGGCAATTGCATGTGTGAGCCATGCCCGTGTGAGTTCACGATGCCTTGGACAATTTTGACATTCAGAAAGCCAGGACCATGGCCTGCAAACAGCGCAACACTTCCCTCGCGGCTTCTTTTTCCGCCGGTCTGCTGCTCGCTCTGGCGCAACCGGCGGCCGCGCAGAATATGACGCCGGCCACGCCCGCGGCCAACAGCAAGGCTGCGCCAGCTGCCAAAACCGATAACAAGGCCGAGAAGAAAAATTCAGACGTGGCCCTCAAAGCCTACAGCGCCGGGACACGCGCGTTCGAGTCGGGCAAGACGGCCGAAGCGGTCGACCAGCTTTCGACAGCGCTCGTAGCCGGCGGGTTGCCACCCAATCAAATGGCCAAGGCGCTTTACTATCGCGGCGCGGCTTATCGCAAGCAGAGCAAGCCGGCGTTGGCGATTTCCGATTTAACGTCGGCCTTGTGGCTGAAGGGTGGATTGAGTGATGCGGATCGCGCTCTGGCGTCGGACGCGCGCCAGGGGGCCTATCGTGAAGCCGGTCTTGGCGATACCGCGCCAGCCATTCCAGCGCAGCAGACTGCAGCAGCCGTTCCCGCAGCTGTTCCTGCTCCTGGTGCCTCGCCCGCTTCCGCTGGCACGCCACCAGTCCCGGTGGCTGCAGCGCCCGCACCGGCCGGCGAGGGTGCTCTGCCGTGGGGCCAGCCATCGACTGGCGTAAAGCCGGCGGCCGGATCCGCTTCGCTCAACGAGCCTGTTACAACGCTAGGCACGGTGCCCGAGCCGGTTCGACCCGCCGCGGTTCAATCCCTCGCTGTCGCGCCGGCAATTGCACAGCCGTCTCCGATCCCAGACTCCGCCCCTTCGCCTGCTGCATCGTCATGGGCGCCCGCGACCGCACCTCAGCCAGCCGCCGCCAATGTGGCAGCCTTCAGTGCGGCGCCGGCTGACGAGGCTGCGAGTGTCACAACGGCCGCTCCGATGGCCGGCACCGGTCAGGCCGTCGCCGGATTCTTTAACAATATGGGAAGCAGCATCGGCAAAATGTTCGGTGGCGGCTCGAACGAGGCTGGAAGTCAGGCGACGCAAACGGCGTCATCGCCAGTCCAGACCTCTTCGACGGGCCCTGTGTATGCCAGTACCGCCGATACCAACG